>JAKPAQ010000459.1 GCA_029779385.1 Actinomycetes bacterium
GACGACCAACAGTCCCCGATCGCTTTGGCCAGCGTCCTCTTTGCGGCCGCGCAAGGCTCGCGCGGTCCGCGCCGTGGCGGCGCCGACGACGTACCCACTATCGGTCGCACCGGCGAACCATCGGCCGACGGCCATAACTGCCGAGGCGACCATCAACACGATGAAGATGTCGCCCGCACCCACGGAGGCGCCGGCACCGAAGGTCAAGGCAGCGCCTAAGACCGCGATCTGGGCGCCAAGTCCCAAGATCAGCGCGAGGAGCACACTGCCGCGTGAGGCAATCCGGCGAAGGGGACCGGCGAGTACGGCATCGAGCAAGAACATGCCGAGCGCGACGGACAGCAGAAGGAATAGTTCGTCATCGACACCCTCGCCTACCGCAAGCAAACCAAGGTACAGCGCCAACGCGGCCACCAAGACCGTCCACAACGCTTGCAGGACATCTGAGAGTCGAGGAATCCATCGGGCCCGCCTGTCTCGTACTCCTCGGGGCGCCGCCCACCCCGCCTGAGCGTTCACGAGAGTTCGTCCGTAAGCAGGGTGCGCATACCCATCTCGGGCACGACCACTTTGGTGGGCAGGCCTTGAGCCCGGACCGCTTCGCGGAATCGTGGGGCCGGCGTCCGGAACCAGTGGTGATTCGTTGGGCCAGAACTTCTAAGCACGATCGGCCAGTACGTCCCGTAATGAACCGGAACTGCCCAACGTGCGCCGACGTCGCGGACGGCTTGGGCGGCTTGGGCGGGATCGACGTGTCCGGGGCCTAACGATGGCCCCCAGCCACCCACCGGCACCAACGCCAAGTCGACGGGTGCCACACAGCTGAAGTCCATGGGCCCAGTATCGCCGGGATACCAGAATGATTCGGCGCCATTTTTTACCCGGAATCCAATCGATGCGGCGGTCGCGGCGCCGGGTCGCTTGTCGCGGCGACCGTCGTGGTTGGCCGCCAGCACTTCGATATCGACTCCAGCCAGACTCAATTGGTCCCCCGGTTCAACCTCGATGGTTTCCAGTCGCCCCAGTGAGCGGACGGCACTAGGCGCACCTTTGGGTACGACGATCGGCACGTCGTCGTCGAAGCGTCGCAAGGTCGGCATGTGCAGATGATCGTGATGCAGGTGCGAGATGAGCACGACATCGGCCTGTGCCGCACTGGCTGGAGGCGGTTCGCTTTCACGGCGCAGATGGAACAGTCGGCGCGACATGACCGGGTCGGTCACAACTGTCGTACCGACCAACTCGACCGTAGCGAAGGAGTGTCCCCACCACGTGACCGCAATCATGACTCCAGTCTCAACCCTTCGCGGCCCTTTCGGGGTTAACCCGGGCAGACGAGATGCCAGTGAGCTTTCAAGACGTGCGGGGAAACCCCGAGAAGTCCTGAACTTGCGAACTGCAGCAAACCCAAGATCGGACCCGACGCCAAGAGCCAACGATCCGGTTCTTCCTGATCATCTTTTCCCCATTCCCATCGGGCAGTATTTTGGCGGTCTCATTGACCCCGGGGTCGTCCTCAAAAAATTCGATGCCGGGGACGGGGCTAGGTCGTCCGGGGGCGCACCAGTCCGCATAGAAGAATGGGCGAGAAGGACCTCACAACCGATGGCCCAGATTCAGGATCTTGAAGCTCACGAAACAGCCGGCTTCCACAAACACTTTGCCACGAGTGGGACAAGCCCTTCTCACACCTCGTAAGGTCGTCGCATGCGCAACTTACCGTTCGTTGGCGAATTCCGACTCAGCATGACCGAAGCTTTGCGTACCCAGTTACTTGCAACACTCGACGCGCTTGAGTGGACGCCACTAACCTCAGAGAACCTCGACCTGCTCAACGAGCGCGGCGGCGTCTATCAACTCGCCCTCGACCAACACCCAGTTTATGTCGGCAAGTCCGCGAAAGCATTGGCGAGGCGGCTCGGCAAGCACCACCATAAGCTCAGAGGGCGTTTCGACGCTTCAGAACCAGAGTCGAAAAACCCACTCATTGAGCGAACATCATTCCGATGCGTATACGTAGACGAAGACCTCGATTCAGTCGCTCCCGAAAAGATGCTCATGCGGGAGCTAGGAGCGAGGGGTGAATCCGAATGGAACAACGCGGGTTTCGGAAACAACGATCCAGGACGACAACGAGACACTTCGCTCGTCAAAGAGCAGCACTTTGACCGTAGGTACCCGATCAACCTTGAAGTTCCTCTCACACTGAAACTCCCGCAGTCGCCCGACCTGCAGGCCTCCACCCTCATGAAAATCGTCAAGAGCGATCTACCGTTCCTGTTCCGGCATTCTGCCCCTCCGGCAGAATGTGCGGCAGATTGGGTTCCCTTGCCCAGTAACGGCGCTCCCGCACGAGATTGGTTCGAGGCCATCGCCTCGATACTTCCGGCTGGATGGAAGACCGTCGCGTTGCCCGGATACGTCATCTCCTACCCGGACGTAGTTGTATCCAAGTACGCTAGTCGCACGGGAGCCTGGGTTTCAACTGGCGGTGGCGCAGAATGGGTTCAACATCATCCTCAGTTCGACCGATCCGCGATAGATTCTGAGCCCGTCACCGACGACCAATAGGCGAGTCAGACCCCGGCGGCCAACTTCAGAGTCAGTTTCTGGCTCGCCTTGAGATGAGTGGCAACACTCGCACCAACGATCTCCGCGAGCTGCATGGGCACCGCGTTACCAATCTGCCGCATCGCCTCACCCCACGCCCCATGCAGTCGATAGTTGTCCGGGAATGTCTGCATCCTGGCGGCCTCACGGATCGAGTAATACCGGATACTCCCGTCAGGCTGGCGCAGCATGTTCTCTCCACCGGGAACACCATGCCCCCCTGCTTTCAAGGTCTTTGAAGGCAGGTCGATTGGGCTTCCATCGTGGCCGGGGTACGAACGCGCGCCAGACTGCAGGAAATGGTTGTGCCAACCGGGCACGCCCGATTTGCGCGGCTCTGGTAAGCCCACCAGTGCGTCGCGAACGGTCATCCACGGCTGTCCCTCAACCTGGACGTCACCAGCCTTGATTCGACGAACCCGGCTCTCAAAACGAGAAGGTAGTTCGGGGCGCTTCTTTGACGCTACCTCGTGACGATCCCAATACTCTTCGGTCACCCACTGATCATGCAACAGCGCATCCAGCGAGTGAGTGTCTGCCGGGAGACTCCATTCGGCGGGCACGTCCGAGCGGTATCCGACAAGGAACACTCGGTGACGTTGCTGGGGTACGCCATAGTCGGCGGCATTCACCGACGAGAGCGTCACCTTGTAATTGAGACCGTGGTGGTTGCCAGTGTGCTCGGCCTGCAGTCGCGCCAAATGGTCGGCCCACGATTCGCCCTCACGGGGTCCAAGTTCGGGGTACTGCAGTCGCAACATGATGAGTTGCAGGTAGTTCGCGAATGCTCCTCGAGTCAACCCTCGAACATTCTCCAAGATGAATGCTCGCGGCTGGAGCTTTCGGATTACTTCCGAAGTCGCGGGGAACATGTCCCTATGGTCGTCGGCCGCCCGAGCACGTCCACCCATGCTGAACGGCTGGCACGGTGGCCCACCGCTCACAAGGTCGATATCCGTTGACTCGAGACTGGTCCAATCGACATCTCGCACGTCGCCCTGATGAACCTGCCAACTTTTCACCGCCCGGTATCCGGCATCAGCGTTCTCTCGTACGGTGTCGCATGCCCAGCGGTCCCATTCGACAAACATTTGCGTGTCGAATCCCGACTTGTGGAGACCCAAGGCGAGTCCACCTGCGCCGCCGAAAAGTTCGACCGATTTGAGTCGAGTCACAGCAGCACCCCTGTCACACATATACATTCAATCTTGGCCACAACCTCTAACCTCTCGAATCTTAGGCGGCTCGGCCTAGGGGCCGGTCGGTAGGCCATGAGTCTCACGCCCTACCGACATTTTTCGACTCACTGAAGGCCCTCACGCATCAAATCTCCGAGCCCAGGGCGCCAAATGGGCGCCCTTACAAGAACTCCAAGCTCTCCGGGCCATCACACCGCTCCTCAACTTCAGCATCCCCATCGCAACGATAGGTTCAGGACGCATGACGACGTAACCTCCGCGTACTCGAAAGAAACTGCCGTAGAGAACATCGCCACGTGTTGTGAGCGCAGCGAGCGACTCCTCCTCACGCACCATTAAGACTCACACTGAGAACGCGAACCAGGGCTAGCGGCCAGACCACCAGCTAAAACCCTCACCGAACTCAACACACTCCTGGCCGAGTTCCAAACCATCTACAACCACCGCCTACCGCAAACTTCCACCAGCCGAACCCCAGATCACGGCCGCCGGAAAAACGTGGAGGACCCGACACGACCGCGTCGGGAAAACCGGGACGCTGACCTACCGCTGGGCCGGCGACCTCAAACACCTCGCCATCGGCCGTGAACACAAAAACAAACCCGTGATCATCCTCGCTGCCGGACAAGAAACCATGATCATCGAACGCAAGACCGGCGAGGTCATTGCAGAACACCTCATCGACCCGACCAAGAACTACCAGCCAAAACGAAAATAGACAGGAACTATGTCGCGCAACATGGGGGAACGATGTCGCGCAACATCAATCCGCAAACCAGGGCTATAGGCAGGAATGTGTGTATGAGATGGCTGTTTCTGTCTGGTGTTGCAGTCTGAATCTGGCTTCTACATGCTTTGGAAGCATGTACCGTGCCCGGTTCTGGAAATTCTCCTCGTTGTGATGTATGCGATTCCAAACTCGTCAAGAATGGAATCACGAGCGCCGGTCGGACGAGGTGGCGCTGCAAAGCGTGTGGATCCTCAGCGACGCAGCAACGTCTCGACATCAGCCGCCGTGCCGATCTGGCTGCGTTCACTGGGTGGCTGCTGGGCAAACTCAGCCAAGCTGAGTTCGGCGGCGGAACGGGCCGTACGCTGCGATCACAGATCGCCTGGTGCTGGGACATTCCTGTCGCGCAGCCACGCGGGACCGGTGAGGTTCACCGGCAGGTAATACTCGACGGCACCTACTTCGCCCACTGGTGCGTCCTGATCGCCCACAACGGCCGTCACGTGATCGGCTGGCAATGGTGCAACCAAGAGAACAAGGCAGCCTGGGGCCAGTTGATCAGACAATTCCCGGCCCCTGACGTGGTCGTGACCGACGGCGGCACCGGCCTACGTTCAGCACTGGACATTTACTGGCCACGCACCAAAATCCAACGCTGCTATTTCCACATCTTCGCGGCCGTTCGTCGCCACACCACCTTGCATCCACGCCTGCAAGCAGGCAAAGAAATCCTCAACCTGACCCGTCAACTCATGGCCGTCGCCGACCTTGACGCCGCAGCTGAATGGATGGGCGCCTACGTGTCCTGGGAAACCCGATGGAAGGCACTGTTGAGTGAACGCACCTACGCCAGCAGCACCACACAAAGACCTTCATGGGCTCGGCCCTCCCAGCGATGGTGGTACACCCACATTCGGCTACGCCGCGCCCAAGGCCTATACCGTCAACTCATCGGCGATCGGGCATTGTTCACCTGGCTCGACGACGCCTACCTCGAGCACGGGAACCGCACCGTCGAGCGAACAACATCACGTCTCGAAGGCGGACCGAACAACGCGATCAAGCACCTCCTGCGTCACCACCGGGGACTGTCGAACACGCACGCAACACGCGCCGTCGATTGGCTACTGAACAGCCTCACCGAAAAGCCCTGTCAAATACGACGCCGGACTCAGCCCTGAAGAAGGACTCTGGACCCGCAAAGGCTGGGCAGGACGCTCGTGACACGCCGAAGCCATACACACATTTCTGCCTATAACCCGAATCTCAGCAGGAGCCAAAAAGCTCCTAGACCCACAAACTGCAGGTCTAGGAGCTTCCGATTTCTTGCGAAATCACTTGGCGGTGGCGGTGGGATTTGAACCCACGGTGGGTTTGACCCCACACATCATTTCGAGTGATGCACCTTCGGCCGCTCGGACACGCCACCGTCGCAGAGTTTACGGCAGCACCGTTGGCTTGGCCCAATCGGGGCAGTCGATCCGGGCTACTGTGGCTGGCTGATTGAGAGCATGGACGGACTGAATAGGTCGATCTCGTCGTCTGCGCTGCGCCCCGAGCCGTTGCCGCCAAGGAGACTGGCCAACTCTGCCGCGGCTCGCTCGATTCGACTCTGCAGGGCAGTTTCGCCGCTGGAGCCCCAGTCGTGTCCGCTGGCGAATATGCCGGTTGGGATCACGACCGCTTGCAGGTAGGCGAACAGTGGTCGCAGGGCGTAGTCGATCACGAGCGAGTGGCGGGCAGTGCCGCCGGTGGCCGCCAGCAGCACGATTTTGCCGGTGAGGGCTTCGTTGTCGAGCGCATCGATGAAGGATTTGAACAGTCCCGGATATGACGCTTTGAAAGTCGGCACGACCACGATCAACGCGTCGGCCGCACCCACTAGGTCATAGACGTGTTGCAGGCCTGGACCCGCGAACCCGGCGAGTGCTGCGTCGGTGATTTCGTGGGCGAACTCGCGCAGGTTCACTACTTCGATGCTGGTGTTGTCGTCGATGGCGTTGGCCGAGGCGGCCGCGATTCGGTCAGCGAGCATGCGCGTGGTGGAGGGGTCGCCAAGTCCGGCGGAGATCGCGACGATTCTGGTGGTCATGCTGTTACCTCCATCGGCTCGTTTGCCTGGGCGGACGCTTCGACACGAGCCGCGTGAGTTGGCGCGTCAGGAACATTTGCGGGCCGGCGAGCGTCGAACTCGGCGCGCATCGTCGGCAAGATTTCACCAAGCAGATCCAACTGCTCGAGCACGGTCTTGAGTGGCAGGCCGGCGTGGTCGATTAGGAACATCTGGCGCTGGTAGTCGCCGAAGTAGTCCGCGAAGGCGAGCGTCCGCTCGAGCACCTGCTGCGGGCTGCCGACCGTCAGCGGAGTCTGCGAACTGAAGTCCTCCAAGCTCGGCCCGTGGCCATATACCGGCGCGTTGTCGAAGTACGGCCGGAATTCGTTGATCGCGTCCTGGCTGTTCTTGCGCATGAAGAACTGGCCGCCCAGTCCGACGATCGCCTGCTCGGGTGTGCCGTGGCCGTAGTGGGCGAACCGTTGGCGATAGAAGTTGATCAGTCGGATGTAGTGCTCTTTGGGCCAAAAGATGTTGTTGGCGAAGTAGCCGTCACCGTGGAATGCGGCCAGTTCGGCCACTTCTGGGGTGCGGATCGAGCCGTGCCAGACGAACGGGGCAACGCCGTCGAGCGGCGCCGGCGTTGAGGTGAATCCCTGCAGCGGCGTGCGGAACTGGCCTTCCCAGTTCACGACGGGTTCGCTCCACAGCTTGCGCAGCAGCTGGTAGTTCTCGATCGTGAGCTCGATCGCCTTGCTCATGTCTTTGCCGAACCACGGGTAGACGGGGGCCGTGTTGCCGCGGCCGAGCATCAGGTCCATCCGGCCGTCGACGAGGTGCTGGAGGGTGGCGTAGTCCTCGGCGATTTTGACCGGATCATTCGTGGTGATGAGCGTCGTCGAGGTCGACAAGATCAGCTTCTCCGTCTGGGCGCCGATGTAGGCCAGCAGGGTGGTCGGGCTCGACGGGTGGAACGGCGGGTTGTGGTGCTCGCCGGTCGCGAACACGTCCAGGCCGATGTCCTCGGACTTCTTAGCAATCGCGACTGCCGCCTTGATGCGGTCATTCTCGGTCGGAGTTGTGCCGTTGGTTGGGTCGGTGGTGATGTCGCCGACGGACATGACGCCAAATTGCATTGTGCTCATGGACTTAGCCTCTCACAAGGTAGTTGAAGATTCAACTACTACAACGTTTGGCTTGGTTCGTTATTCCCGAACCGCCGTCCACAGGCGTGAGACGAGGGGGTGACTAGTCCTCGGTAGGCAACTAGGGTTCGGTGTAACTCGGGTTTAGTTATTGAGTCAGGGGGAAAGATGAAAGCAATCGCGTGCGCCCTTTTAGTTGGCGCGATCTTGTTGAGTTCTTGCCAAGGCGAGGCGGCCGAACCTAAGGCGCCACAGACGACAGCGCCAGCGAACCCAGATGCGACGTTGCCGCCGATGCCGGCGATAGCCAACGAACTCACGCCCTCAGGGGCGAGTGCCTTCGTTGCGCACTACGTCGAAGTTATGGAGTACTCGGCGCAAACCGGCGATGTCACCGAACTCAAACGCTTATCGTTCGAAGACTGCGAGGGTTGTAATCGGTATATCGATGTCTTCGTCGGTATGTACGCCAAGGGAGGTTATTCCAAGCCGCGTGACTGGAGCGTCGGGGGAATCAATCTGCTTTTCAATAAGCACGAAGGCTATGAGTCAACGGCCAGAACGTCATTGAAACTCACAGCCGGCACGATTAAGTCTTCAAGTGAGGCTACAGAACATACCTACCCAAAGACGTCGGGCAAAGTAATTTTGGGGCTCGTCTTCGACGATGGTTGGCGGATGTCTCAAATTGCTGGCAAGGAGTAGGGGAATGATCGCCACGATTGTTTCGCTCGCGATATTCTCACTTCCAATGTCCCCAACCGTCGACCCTGATCCGCATGAATCAGGCATCGTCGTTGGTGACGTCGGCAACGGCAAAGGCAACGGACCTATTCCGAAGCAGCCTTCACCGATTGTTGGGGCGCCTGCTCCCGCGGAGGAATACGTTCCTGATCCGTTCTATTGTCGGCCGCAGGCACCGTTCCCGAACACGGATGACTGCATCATGAAGCCTGACGACGAACCGGGGTCACCGCGACCGGCAACTCCTGGCGAAGTGCGTGAAGAGGTCAAGCGGGTCGGGTTGGCGAGTGTGAACGTGCAGGTTCAGCCAGCGGGTGCGACGTTGGTGAATTTTGAAACAATCTTGTCGACTTGGGCCGCGCCAATCGAGACGACGGTGACGGTGTTGGGCACGCCGGTCGAGATCAAGGCGGCGGCTGCGTCGTTCACTTGGCATCACGGCGACGGCACCAGCCAAACCACGTCTAAACCTGGGCGACCGTATCCGGCTAAGGACGTCGTTCACCAGTATCGAAAGCCCGGTCACGTGAACTTGAGGGTTGATGTGAACTACCAGGTCGATTTCCGGATCGCTGGCGGATCCTGGCAGCAACTCGCCGACCCGATCACCGCGCCCGGCCCAGCAACCAGCCTGCGGATCCGTGAAGCCCGACCGGTGCTCAGCAGGTAGGACCAAACGTGTTTCAGGGGGAAAAGTTGAGATCGATTGTGGGCGCCCTCTTAGTTGGCGCTTTCTTGTTGAGTTCCTGTCAAGGTGAGGCGGCAGAACCTAAGGCGGCGCCAAAGACGACAGCGCCAGCGAACCCAGATGCGAAGTTGCCGCCGATGCCGGCGATGGCCAACGAGTTCACCCGTGAGGGTGCAAGCGTGTTCGTTCGGCACTACGTCGAAGTGCTCGAGTACGCAGACGCCACAGGGGACACCAATGAACTCGAGCAACTCTCGCGAAAAGAATGCGAAGGGTGCAACGAATACATCAATTACTTCCTCGAGCTCTACCGGAATGGCGGTTTCTCAAGCGGTTCAGACTGGTCTACCGGAGTCAACGAGATCCGGTATCAAGACCGTCCTGGCCTTGAAAGCCTTGTGACCACGAAGCTTTTGATCTCGAAGAGCCGCGGACGTGAAAGATCCGACGGAGAAGTCAAGGAGTTTTCGAGTTCTATAGACACGGTTACCTTTGGCCTAATTTTTGACAATGGCTGGACGATGAATCAGTTCGCATTCGGAGGGCTGAATTGATGATTGTCAGTGCCGGAGTATGCCTAGCGATGATGCTTCCACTTGATCCAAGTGTGGAACCTGGGAGAGGCAGCGCGGAGGTACGGATTGGCCACGTGAAGATCATTCAACCTAAACACCCAAAGCCGAAGCGGCCGGCGCCGGTGGTTGGGGCGCCTGCTCCTGAAGAGGAGGAGTACGTTCCTGATCCGTTTTTCTGTCGGCCGCAGGCACCGTTTCCCAATACGGATCACTGCATCCCACTGCCTGAAGATGGCGAACCGGGAGCACAAAGGCCCGCAACGCCAGGGCAGGTGCGTGAAGAGGTGAAGCGGGTCGGTCTGGCGAGTGTGCGAGTGCAGGTTCAGCCAGCGGGTGCGACGTTGGTGAATTTTGACACGATCTTGTCGACTACGGCCGCTCCGATCGAGACGACGGTGACGGTGTTGGGCACTCCGGTCGAGATCAAGGCGTCGGCTGCGTCGTTCACGTGGCATCACGGTGACGGCACCAGTCAGACGACCACGAAACCCGGGAGACCGTATCCGGCTAAGGACGTCGTTCACCAGTATCGAAAGCCCGGCCACGTGAACCTGAGTGTTGACGTGAACTACCAGGTCGATTTCCGGATCGAGGGTGGGTCTTGGCAGCAACTCGCCGACCCGATCACCGCACCAGGTCCGGCGACGGCGCTAAGGGTCCGTGAAGCCAGACCAGTACTCAGCCGCTAGGACAAAAGCAAAACGTCAGCGGCCGAAAAAAGACCGCAACAATACAGCCGACTCGTCGGCCAACACCTCGGCGGTGACTTGGGGTCGATGGTTCAGGCGCCGGTCGCGCACCACGTCCCACAGCGACCCGACCGCCCCGGCCTTCTCATCCCAGGCGCCGAAAACTAGCTGCTCGACCCGGGCGCCAACCAGCGCACCAGCGCACATCGTGCACGGCTCCAAAGTCACAAAAAGCGCGCAGTCGTCCAGCCGCCACCGACCAAGCGCACTCGCTGCGGCCCGCAAAGCGACCACCTCGGCATGGCCGGTCGGATCGTTGTCACGCTCACGGGTGTTCCGGCCCTCGCCAACGATTTGTCCTTCGTGGACAACCACGGCGCCAACCGGCACATCGCCCTCGGCGGCCGCCTGGGCCGCCAACTCCAAAGCCCGACGCATGAACAATTCAGAACTCACCCGACGATTGCCTCGAACTGGTCACCGAAGCCGAGCCGGTCAGCCAAATCGGCCAACGCCTCGTCGGGATAAAGGTCGTCGTCCTCACACAACAAACTCAACTCGATTGACGCCAAACCGAGATCGGCGACGATCTCCAGGTCGCCGATGGGGCGAGGCTCGTCATCTGAATCAGGTCCGTTGACCGAGTCCGAGATGTCCGCCGCCAGCGTCCAGTCACGAGCCGCCGTCGAATCGGAAAGCAACACCCGCAGATGGTCTCCGCTGCGCCGCACGACCACAAAAAAGTCGTCATTTACTGACGCCAAACCGAGCACCCCAACCTCAGAGGGGAACCGGGTCAGCGCAGTAGTGAACCCGTCGAAGTCCTCACCCAACCGGGGGGCAAGCTCAACGACAGTCCATGCTCCTTCGTCGCGGTAGGCAGCAACCACGAAGTCAACATCGTCCTCGGCCACATAGAGATGGTGACAGACAGATCGAGTCGGCCGCTAGTCTCAGTCACATGCGTGTTCACGTCGCCGACCATCCGCTCATTGCCCACAAGCTCTCCGTCCTGCGCGACGAGAACACCGATTCGCCCACATTCCGGCGGCTGACCGAAGAGTTGGTGACGCTGCTGGCCTATGAGGCGACCCGGCAAGTCGACGTTGAACCGATCGAAGTGACCACGCCGATCACGACCACCCAAGGGGTGCGACTCACCCGCCCTGGGCCGCTGGTCGTGCCGATCTTGCGCGCCGGCTTGGGGATGCTCGAGGGGATGCAGCGGCTCCTGCCGACTGCCGAAGTGGGCTTCCTCGGCATGATCCGAAACGACGAAACACTCGAGGTCGAAACCTACGCCGAACGGCTGCCGGATCGACTCGACGGACGCCAGTGCTACGTCCTAGATCCGATGCTCGCCACCGGCGGAACCCTCGCCGCAGCAATCGACTTCCTCGTTCGCCGTGGCGCGAGTTCGATCACCGCGATCACGCTGCTGTCCACGCCAGAAGGTGTCGCCAGAGTCGAATCCGAAATCGCGCACATCACCACCGCCGTCGACCTCGTGACCGCCGGCATGGATGAAGGATTGAACGAGAACTCCTACATCGTCCCCGGGCTCGGTGACGCCGGCGACCGGCTCTACGGGATCGTCGACTGACCCCCGATGGAAGAGTTCATCGCGGCACTGCCAAAAGCCGAACTTCACGTCCACCACGTCGGTTCGGCCTCGGTCGCCGCGGTAGCGAGACTGGCCGAACGCCACCCGGATTCGCCCGTGCCAGTAGACCCAGACGAACTGGCCAAATATTTCACCTTCACTGACTTCGCCCATTTCATCGACGTCTATCTGTCGGTGGTGGACTTGTTGCGCACGCCTGAGGATATTTGGACGCTTACCCACGAGGTCGGGCGCGATCTAGCGGCCCAAAACGTGCGGTATGCCGAACTCACGATGACGCCGTATTCGTCGATCGTGCGCGGCATTGCCGCCGAGGCCTACCTTGAGTCGATCGAGGACGCGCGCCGGACCATCGAACGCGACTTCGGGGTGACGCTGCAATGGATTTTCGACATTCCGGGTGAATCGAAACTGCCGTCGGCCGACATCACACTCGACGTCGCTTTGCGGCTGCAACCCGAAGCGTTGGTCGGTTTTGGCTTAGGCGGCCCCGAAATCGGGGTGCCGCGCCGCCAGTTCGCCGACCATTTCGCCAAAGCTCGCGCCGCCGGACTTCGAAGCGTCCCGCACGCTGGCGAATCGACCGGACCGGAGTCGATCATCGAAGCGCTCGATCACCTCGGCGCCGAACGGATCGGCCACGGTATCGCCGCCGCCCAAGACCCAGTCCTGATGGAACGACTCGCCGCCGAACAAATCGTGCTCGAGGTGTGTCCGACGTCGAACGTGCGAACCCGGTCGGTGCCGTCGCTGGCCGACCATCCGTTGGCGACCTTGGTTGCCGCGGGGGTGCCGGTGACGATCAACTCCGACGACCCGCCAATGTTCGGCACGACGTTGAATCGGGAATATGAGATCGCTGCCCAAATGCTGAACTTGGACGAATCGGGCGTGGTCGACTTAGCGCTCGCGGCCGTAGATGCCAGCTTCGCGCCCGACGACTTGAAGGCAAATCTTCGCGCCGAAGTCGCCGGGCACCGCTGACTTGTATTAGACGTCAGTCGAGCGCGCGCAAGATGTCGTCGACGCGATCCTTCGCGTCGCCGAACAACATTTGCGAGTTCTCCCGGAAGAACAGCGGATTCTGGACGCCGGCATAACCGGCAGCCATCGACCGCTTGAACACGATCACGTTCGCCGCTTCCCAAACGTGCAGCACCGGCATGCCCGCGATCGGGCTCGTCGGGTCTTCGGACGCGGCCGGGTTCACGGTGTCGTTCGCCCCGATCACCAAGACAACATCGGTGCTAGCGAAGTCGTCGTTGATTTCGTCCATTTCCAAGACGATGTCGTAGGGCACCTTCGCTTCAGCCAACAAGACGTTCATGTGACCTGGCAGGCGACCGGCGACCGGGTGGATGCCGAAGCGAACCTCGACACCCTTCTCGCGAAGTTTCTTCGTCAAGTCAGCAACTGGGTATTGAGCCTGAGCGACCGCCATGCCGTAGCCGGGGGTGATGATGACGCTCTTGGCGTCGCTCAACATTGCCGCCACGCCATCGGCGTTGATCTCGCGGTGCTCGCCGTAGTCGGTGTCGTCACTGGACGGCGCCGCGATCCCGAATCCACCGGCGATAACCGAGATGAACGACCGGTTCATTGCCTTACACATGATGTAAGACAGGTAGGCGCCGGAGGAGCCGACGAGTGCGCCGGTGATGATCAGCAGATCGTTGTTGAGCAGGAAGCCCGAGGCCGCCGCCGCCCAACCCGAGTAGCTGTTGAGCATCGAAACCACGACGGGCATGTCGCCGCCGCCGATCGAAGCCACGAGGTGCCAGCCGAGTGCCAGCGCGACGATCGTCACCAGAATCAGCAGCCAAATGTTCGGCGTGATGACGAACCAGATCGTCAACAGGACGAACACGACCAGCGCGCCGACGTTGATGAAGTTCTTGCCCGGCAGCATCAGCGGCGCGGAGTTGATCTTCGCCGAGAGCTTCAGGTAGGCCACGATCGAGCCGGTGAACGTCACCGCGCCGATGAACACGCCAATGAAGACTTCGGCGTTGTGGATGTCTTCGAGAGCGCCAGGCAGCGCATGATGCTCGAGGTAGCCGTTCCAGCCAACGAGCACCGCAGCCAAACCGACGAACGAGTGCAGCAGAGCGATCAGTTCGGGCATGCCGGTCATTTCGACCTTGGCCGCGCGCCAAAGACCAATCGAGCCGCCGATAACCATCGCGAGTAGAAGCAGCCCGAAGCCTACCCAGTCGTCGTAATAGTTAGAGGCGTCGATAACCAGAATGACGGTCGCGACGAGCGCGAGAGTCATACCCGAGATGCCGTAGTACACACCCTTGCGGGCGGTTTCGTGCTTGCTCAACCCAGCGAGGCTGAGGACAAAGAGCAGGGCAGCAACAATGTAGGCCGAAGTGGCCACGCTGATGGCGGTCATGGCGCGTCAGTCCTTCGAGAACATGCTGAGCATGCGTCGGGTCACGGCGAAACCGCCGAAAACGTTGATGCTGGCAAGCAAGACGGCCACGAAAGCCAGAATGCGAACCGCGGGGTCGTCAGTGACTAGTTGCAAGGCGGCACCGACCACGATGATTCCGCTGATCGCGTTGGTGACGCTCATCAGCGGGGTGTGCAGCGCGTGGTGAACGTGACCGATCACGTAGTAGCCGATCACGATCGCCAGCATGAGCACGGTGAAGTGCTGCGGCAGCGGCTGCGGAGCAAACGCGAGTACCAGGAAGTAGGCGGCAAAGGCACCAACGAGGCCAAGGGCCTTCGTTGAGGCACTGACTTCCTTTACCGGGGCTGGTTCAACTGCAGGAGCTGGCGCAGCGGCTGCCGGGACAGCCGAAACCTGAACCGGCGGCGGCGGCCAAGTCTTCTCGCCGTCACGAACGACGGTGACGCCACGCTGGACGACGTCATCGAAGTCGAGGACGATCTGACCGTCCTTGCCGGGGGTCAGCAGCTTGATCAGGTTCACCAAGTTGGTGCCGTAAAGCTGCGAGGCCTGGGTGGGCAGGCGACCGGCCAGGTCGGTGTAGCCGAGGATCGTCACGCCATTTTCGGTGACGACCTTCTCGCCGGCAACCGAGCCGGCGACGTTTCCGCCTTGGGCCGCGGCCATATCGACGATGACGCTGCCGGGCTTCATCGAGGCGACGTCGGCCTCGGTTAGTAGGCGCGGCGCGGCGCGGCCGGGAATCAACGCAGTGGTGATCACAATGTCCACATCGGCGGCCTGCTCGGAGTAAAGCTCAGCGGCGCGGGCGTTGTAGGCGTCGCTGGTTGCCTTGGCGTAGCCGTCGGAGGAGACTTCCTTGTTCTCTTCGGGGACTACTACCTCAAGGTATTCGCCGCCGATCGACTTGACCTGATCGGCGACCTCGGGGCGAGGATCGGTTGCACGCACGATGGCGCCGAGGCTTGAAGCCGCACCGATCGCGGCCAGACCGGCGACGCCAGCGCCAGCAACCAGCACCTTCGCCGGCGGAACCTTGCCCGCAGCGGTGACCTGGCCGGTGAAGAAGCGACCGAACTCGTTGGCTGCCTCAACGACGGCACGATAGCCAGCAATGTTGGCCATCGAGGAAAGAACATCCATCGACTGGGCGCGTGAAATGCGCGGCACCGCGTCCATCGCCAGCACGGTGATCGGCCGGGAGGCCAACGTCTCAACCAACTCCGGGTTTAGTGCCGGACTGATCAAACTGATCAGCGTTGCGCCGTCCAGCATGAGCGCGATTTCGAGTTCAGTCGGTGCGTTGACCTTGAACATGACATCGCTCGACCATGTGTAGGCCTTGTCGTTGATGGTTGCGCCTGCGGCTTCGTAGGCGGCGTCAGAAAAACTGGAGGCAATACCTGCACCGGCTTCGACGGTGACTAGGTAGCCCAAGTCGATCAACTGCTTGACGGTCGTCGGAGTTGCCGCGACCCGGGTCTCGCCGGGTGCGGATTCCTTGACGACGCCGATTCGCATTGAACCGACCTCGGATTCCGGGGTGCTCATCCCGCAGACAATAGCGGATGTGTGCCGGTGTGCCTAAATGACCTTGCTCACGTGGACACTTCGGCGGTAACGGACGTTTACTCAGTCCGAATCGGTCTGGACTGAGGCCGCCAGCGAAACCATGTGGCCGAGGCGAGCGATTTCGGAGCCGAGGAATTCGGGCCCGCCATGGCGACCAACCACGATGACGAACTTGGTGCCACCACGGGTTGTGCCCGGGCAGCCGGCCAAGATGGTCGAATCCCAGTCGTCGATGTCTGGCAGTGGCCCTGCTTTCTCCACGGTTCGCCAGCTCGCACAGGCTTCAACGACTTGTGGGGCGGTTGATGAACTGAAGCAGACTTCAACCGCATCGTCTGTCGGGGTGACCGCTAGCGCCCAATCGGTTCGAAATGTTGCCGGGATCACCTCGACGAGCCGCTCGATGGCGAGGTCGGGCTCCTCGGTGAACGCTTCGACTGCTTCCAAATCCATGCTCAGGTTCGCGCCGGCGGTGTACCGGCTGATCCAATGAACTCGAACACCTTCGAGGCTTTGGCAAGCAGTAATCATCGCGTCGGGCATCACCGACGGGGCCAACTCGAGCAGCACATCATCGACGGCGACACCGTCTGCGCGGTGTTCGACGATTTCGATTGCTTCGATGTCAGCGCCAGCAGTACCGAGTGCAGTCGCAAGTGCGCCAAGTGAGCCGGGCACGTCTGGGAGTTCAACTCGCAACAGGAATGCCATGTCCATATTGTTTCAAGTCGATGTTGCTTGCGGGTTACAACCCCGCAGTTTGTGCAAACAGACCGTAGGCTGGCAGCCGTGAGTGAGCATGCGCGCGGCACCGAACGGTTGCGAATCGTCGGTGGGGCCAAACTTCTGGCGGAACCG
>JAKPAQ010000466.1 GCA_029779385.1 Actinomycetes bacterium
GTCTTGGATCAGGTCTTTGTACTCGGCGCCCTTAGCAAGCCCGCCGGCGACCCAAACAACCCGGTCGAAACTAAGGATGCTCGCCTTAGCCGCGTGGGCGTTGGTGGCTTTGGAGTCATCGACCCACCGGATCTGATCAGCTTCTAACACCGTGCTGATTCGGTGCGGGCCCAACTTGTAGTTGCGCAAGCCGTCTCGCACTGCTCGTGCCTCGACTCCAATTGACCTGGCCAATGCGGCAGCGGCAAGCGCATTTTGGACATTGTGGGCAGACGTATCGGCTAGGTCAGATAGCGATGCCAATTCCGCCGCGCTGGTTGCCCGTTCGGACACAAAGGCACGGTCAACCAATAGGTCGTCGACCACTCCCAGCATGGAAGGTTCTGGCACCCCCAAAGTGAATCCGATAGCCCGAGCGCCGTCGGCCACCTCAGCGTGTTCGACCAGCTTGCGAGTGGCCTCATCGGCCACGTTGTAGATGCATGCGGTCTGAACACCTTCGTAGATGCGGCCCTTTGCCGCAGCGTAAGCTTCGGCACCGCCATGCCAGTCATAATGATCCGCCGCGATGTTCAGTACCGCAGCCGACTGGGCCGCCATCGACGACGTCCAATGGAGTTGAAAACTGGATAGTTCTACAGCAAGAACATCGCGACCGGCCGGATCCATCACAGCTTCGAGGATGGGCGTGCCGACATTGCCGACAGCCTGAGCCCGAAGCCCCGCCGCGAGCAGAATCGACTCGAGCATCTGAACGGTGGTGGTCTTACCGTTCGTGCCGGTCACGGCCAGCCACGGCGCAGGGTTCTCGCCGCGAAGTCGCCAAGCAAGTTCCACCTCTGACCAGATCGGCACGCCCGCCGCCGACGCGGCAACCAGCAGCGGAGCACTTGGGCGCCAGCCTGGCGAGGTCACGACAAGGTCAAGGTCCGCAGGCAGTTTGGCGGTCGAACCCGGACCCAACCGAAAGTCCACGCCGAGCACTTCAAGTAGTTGGGCCTGTTCACTTCGTTTGGAATCAGGAAGCGACTCGTCAAGGACAGTTACTTGAGCGCCGAGGTGGTTGAGGGTGTCTGCAGCAGCAAAACCGCTAACGCCAAAACCGGCAACTATTGCACGCACGCCTTCCCAGGACGTATCTCGCCCCAAGGTGGACAGGTCGGGACTAGAAGGCACCGACGACCCACTCCCAGTAGAAGATCCCGATGCCTGAAATCACGAAGATCCCGCTAATGATCCAGAAGCGGACGACGATGGTGATCTCGGCCCAGCCCAAGAGTTCGAAATGGTGTTGCAGCGGCGCCATCCGGAAGATTCGTTTACCGCCGCTAATTTTGAAGTAGCCGACCTGCAAGATGACCGACAGGGTGATGATCACGAAGAGACCACCGATGATCGCCAGCAAGAGCTCGGTTCGGGTCATTAGCGCGAATCCGGCCATCAGGCCACCAAGAGACAACGAACCGGTATCGCCCATGAAGATCTTCGCTGGGGACGCATTCCACCACAAGAATCCGAAACACGCGCCGGTAACCGCAGCGGCCACCACCGCCAAATCCAATGGGTCTCTGACTTCGTAACACTTTGGTCCGGCATCGGGTAGGAAGCAGTTCTGATTGCTCTGCCAGACATTGATCAATACGTAAGCACCAAAGACCATCACCGACGCACCGGTCGCTAGGCCGTCGAGGCCGTCCGTGAGGTTCACGCCATTGCTCGCGCCGGCGATCATCAGCAGCACCCAAAGAATCAGCAGCACTGTCGGAATCGTCCACGGCAGATCTCGGGTAAACGAAATGGAATGGGTGATTGGCGTCTGCCCGTTCTTGTCTTCCCAGCCAATCGCCAGCACGGCGAAGATCAGGCCGATTACTACCTGACCGATCATCTTGGCTTTACTTCGCAGGCCGAGACTTCGCTGCTTAGCGACCTTGATCCAGTCATCGAGGAAGCCAATTACTCCCAGCCCAACGAACAGGAAAAGCAGGAGCAATGCCGAGGCTGTTGGCGGATAGCCGGTGGCCAACTTTGCGATCACATAGCCCGCAACTGTCGAAAGGATGATCACGAGCCCACCCATTGTGGGCGTGCCGCGCTTCACATGATGTGAGGTCGGGCCGTCATCTCGGATGAGTTGCCCGTACCCCTTCTTGACCAAAACAGCGATCGCGAATCGGGTGCCCACTAGGGTCCCAACAAGTCCGACGACTCCCGCAATCAGCACAGCCAGCATTGGTCAATTGTCCTTCCTGCGAACCCAAAGGGCCCGACTGGGTCAAACTGCCCTCATTCGGCAGCCAAAAGTGCGGTTGCAACTCGTTCAAGACGAACGCCTCTAGATGCTTTCACAAGGACCACATCTGCGGCACTAAGGCGCGCACGCAAGAGTTCGATTGCCGCAGCAATGTCCGCGACCGGCACCCCGATTCGGCCAGCACCGTCAGCGATCGCGACAGCGCCCGGTCCGACCGCGACTACCAACTCAAGGTTGAGTTCGGCTGCGAGTTCACCGATCTGGCGATGCGCCTGTTGCGAATCCTCGCCTAGTTCAAGCATCTCACCCAAAACGGCAACTCCCACGCCGGGTGCAACCGAGGCCAACGTCCGCAAAGCGGCGGCCATCGACTCTGGATTGGCGTTATACGCGTCGTTGAGAATCACTAACCCATCGGCGCGCTCCTGGCGCTGCATCCGCATCGGCGAGAGCGCACCGGCTGAGGCCAACGCCGCAACTGCCTGTGCTGGCGAAATGCCCAAGGCCGTCGTTGCGGCCACAGCTGCAGCACCGTTCAGCGCATGGTGAGCCCCGACTTGCGGAACCGTCGCCGCAAATTTCTCTTCACCAACTTGAAGCTCGAAGGTTGGCTGCCCTGCTGGATCGAGGTCAATTTCCCCAAGCAGCGTGACACTTCCGGTGCGGCCGAAGGTCAATACGGTGGCCACAGTACGTTGCGCCATATCTGCCACTCTTGGGTCGTCGGCGTTCAAGATCGCGGTGCCCGAATCGGCCAACGCCTCGATGATTTCGCCCTTTGCTAGAGCGGTCTGATCAATCGAGCCGAACTCACCAGCGTGCGCCGAACCAACGTTGAGCACCACTGCCACGTCCGGTGGTGCAAGCTGACAAAGGTACGCAATATGGCCAATCCCCCGTGCGCCCATTTCGAGTACCAGGTGACGAGTTGACTCATCGGCCTGAAGGACCGTCAATGGCACCCCAAGTTCGTTGTTGAAGGACCCTTCCGGGGCCACGGTTGGCCCGTCAGCCGAAAGAATCTGGGCGACCAAATCTTTAACGCTGGTCTTGCCTTGGGAGCCGGTAATTGCCACCACGTCAAGTTCAGTTCGCTCGCGGAGGACTCGTAGTCGATCAGCGGCCAACAAACCCAACGCCTTAACCGGGTCATCGACTAGAACATGTGGGCCCGGCACCGAGGTGGCGGCCAGGGTTGCGACCGCGCCAGCCTCAAGCGCGACCGGAACGAAGTTCCGACCGTCGACGTGTTCGCCAGCGATCGCCACAAAAAGTGAACCCGGGACGACTTTTCGTGAATCTACAACTGCCGGACCGTCGACGACGACGGATTCATCGCCGTGGGCCGTTCCGCCGGTAATTCGGGCAAGTTCGGCCAAGGTGGTCGCGATCACGGCAACTCCCCTAGCAGTTCAAGCAGTACTTCACGATCGTCAAATGGGTACAAAGTGTCGCCCACCTGTTGGCCCTGTTCATGCCCCTTACCCGCAATAACTACAGTGTCGCCGGGCCGCGCCTGCGCTACCGCCGCGCTGATCGCTTCACGGCGATCAGCTATCTCCGTCGTCTGGGCAACTGAGTTTTGCGCGCCGGCGAGGACCGCCGCCCTAATGGTTGCCGGATCCTCATTTCGCGGGTTGTCGTCAGTCACAATGAGCACATCGGCGAGACTCGACGCCACTTGGCCCATGATCGGTCGCTTGCCCCTGTCCCGGTCTCCCCCGGCCCCGAGCACCACGATCAGCCGTCCGGCAGTAACCGGCCGAAGCGCAGTCAAGACCGCTTCGATCGCCTCGGGTTTATGGGCATAGTCGACCACGGCGGTGAACGGTTGGCCGCCATGAACTCTCTGCATTCGACCGGGCACACCCGGTGAAGTCGCAATGCCGGCCACTAGTTCTGGCAGGTCAAAGCCTTGGGAGACCAACGCGACCACTGCGGCAACCGCGTTAGAGACGTTGAAGGCCCCCGGCAGTGGCACAGTCATCTCGGTCTCGACGCCGTCAGGCCCAACTAAAGTCACGTCACTTCCGAGTCGATCGGGTCGCAAGTTCACCGCCCGCCAATCAGCGGGGTTGCCTTGAGTCGAAAAGGTAGTAGTGGCCAACTCAGTGTCCGCTGCCAGTCGCACGCCATGGGGGTCGTCAATGTTGATCACCGCGTGCCGGGCATGTTCGCGGGTGAAAAGTTCGGCCTTCGCCGCGAAATAGGACTCCAGATCGTGATGGAAGTCCAAATGATCGCGGCCGAGGTTCAAGAACACCGCGGAGTCGAACGTGAACCCGTTGATTCGGCCTTGGACGATTGCATGGCTGGAAACTTCCATCACGCAAGCTTTGACCTGCTCCTCAGCCATCACCGCGAAAAGTGCTTGCAGCGCCGGGGCCTCTGGAGTAGTCAACGCGCTTTGTGCAGGCACGCCCTTGATCTGCGTGCCGATTGTGCCGATAACGGCAGAATCAGCGCTGCCTAGTGCGGCTTGGGCCAGATAGCTCGTGGTGGTCTTACCTTGAGTGCCCGTGATGCCGACGGTCACGAACTCGCGACTCCTGTGCCCGTAGAACTCGGCAGCAAAGGCTGCCAATTCGGCCCGAGGTTCGCCAACTACTACCCGGGGTACTGCCGCCGGCAGACTCTCGGCACCGACCGGATCGGTCAGTACCGCGACCGCGCCGGCTGCTAGTGCCTGGTCGACGAAGCGGACGCCGTGGGTGGTGGCGCCAGGCAAAGCCGCAAAAAGATCGCCGTCTTGAACATCGGCGGTGGCCAAACTAATACCGGTGACCGAGGCGTCACCTGTTTGAGTGGCGCCGACAAACTCTTGCGCAACCTGTCCTAGCGTCCAGCGCGGACGTTCGTTTGGCCTAACCCTCATTCGACTCACCCCACTAACTTAACGGGGCGATTCACCACTCTTGAGCAATCTTCGGCGACTTCGAACCAGTCGGAGCAACCGCGAACCGCTCCAACGCCATCGACATGATGTCTTTGAATACTGGACCTGCCATGGAGCCACCACCGGCATTACGTGGTGGCTTATCGATCACGACATAGGTGATGAACCGGGGATTATCGGCCGGCGCGAAGCCCATAAAGCTGATGGTGTTCTGCCCACGCACATAGCGGCCGGTCTGGGGATTCACCCGCCACGCAGTACCGGTTTTGCCCGCTACCCGGTAGCCATCAATCTGTGCAGTCGGGGCGGTGCCATCATCTGCGGTTACTGCTTCCATCATTCGGGTGACCTCGGCCGCCGCCTGCTTGGAGACAACTCGCTTGGTCGCGCCCGGACTGACAGTGTGCTTAGCGCCATCACCGGACCGGACCGAATCGACGATCTTCGGGGTGCACATCACGCCGCCGTTTGCGATCGCGCCAACAGCCCGAACCATCTGGATTGCGTTCACAGATACGCCCTGCCCAAACGAGGTCGTCGCGTGTTTGGCTTTCGTCCAGTCGCGCGCGGGCGCAACCAAACCGACCGTCTCCTCCGGCAGATCAATCCCGGACTTGGCGCCAAAGCCAAACGCCCGCAAGTAGCGGTAGAACGTCGAATCAGACATCTTATTTGCGGCCACAATCGTGCCGAGGTTGGACGACTTCGCGATCACTCCGGCCGCCGTCAACTTCAGCGTGCCGTGCTGCCAGTAGTCGCCAATCGGGAACTTATCGATCACCATTGCCGACGGCACGGTGAGCTTGCTGTCAGAGGAAATCTTCCCCTGATCGGCAAGGGCCGCCATCGTGATCGTCTTCATCACCGAGCCGGGTTCAAACACGTTCGAAACCGCTCGATTGACTAGCGCCGAGCCTTCCAGTCCTTCGCGCGTCTCGGGGTTGAACGTCGGCGCTTGGGACATCTGAACTATCTGGCAGGTGCGCACATCCATCGTGATCGCCAGGCCGTAGTCGGCGCCGGCCGAACTGACCACGTCGCGCAGTCGCTGATCGGCGTACCACTGCAGATCTCGGTCGAGCGTAGTTCGCACCTCGCCGCCAGGAATCATTTCCGCAACGGTCGAGTCGGCCATTGGGATGCGCTGTCCAGTCGCTGAAATTTCGTAAGTTGACGATCCGCCCTTACCGGTTAGCGCCTTGTCGTATTGCAGTTCGAGTCCCGCTATGCCTTTGCCGCCGGCCTCAGTGATTCCCAGGACGCTCGCCGCCAGGGAGCCACCGGGGTATTTGCGCAGCGACTCGGTCTCGCTGAACACACCCGGGTAGCCGGCCTTGGCAACGGCTTTGATCGCGCGCTGGGCCTCATAGGTGGGCAAGTCTTTGGCCAAATAGACAAACTTTGACTTAGGGGTACGCAGCTTCTGAATCGTGTCAAAGTAGTCGATCTTGTCGCCGAGTGAGCTATGCAAAATCCGGGCGATTTCGGGCGCATTCTCGGCCGTCATCGAGGGATCGGCAGTGATCGTGAGTCCATCTTGACTGCCGACCAGTTCGGCACCGTTGCGATCGACGATCGCACCCCGCGGCGCCGGCACCGAAACTTTTTTGGTGCCGTTCTCGACCGCCATCGCGGCGAACGCCTTTGAGTCAACGCCTTGGATTTGGAACAGTCGACCAGCAAACAAGACGAACAGGCAGACCACGAAGATCACCATCAGCCGAATGCGATTGGTGATGACAGCTTGGCTCATTGGTCCGCCTTTCTGACGTTTGTTCCCGGTTCGGCCGGAACAGGTTGGCCAATCACGGCGCCGTCAGCGAGCCGCAAGAAGACCGGATTCGCGTTTGGCACCATACCCTCGTTCAGCGCCCGATCCGCCAGACCCGCAGGACTTGCAAGTTGAGAAACCTCACCAACCAATTGATCTTGGTGCGCCTGCAACAAGGCGGCTTCTCGCTGTAGGTCGTTGATCTTGAATGCTTGGGCCTGCATCGCGGTGCTCAACAGGATCAGTCCCACTAGGCCCGTCGCCAAGATGCTGAGCATCACGACCACGAACGGGGCTCGCCGGGCGCGAACACGCACTGGGCCAACGAGCCGAAGTCCGACGTCCTTGGCCCCACGCCCCCGGGCCGCCAAGCCCGAACCGAATGCGGCCGATCGGCTCGTGAGTGCCCGACTCGTAGACCGCGAGGCTGATGACATGCTCATGCTGCAATCCGTTCGACGGCCCTCATCCGCACGGAGCGGGCTCTGGGGTTGGTGGAAATTTCCTCGGCAGTTGCTTGGATCGCTCCGCGGGTGAGCGAACGGAACTTCGGCAGCATCGACTCGGGCACGACTGGCAAGTCGCGCGGCGCAGTCGAAGCCGTGGCACCCGAAATGACCCGTTTGGTAATTCGATCTTCGAGCGAGTGATACGACAGCACCACTACTCGACCACCGAGGTTCAACAGGTCCATCGCCGCCGGCAAGGCTCGGCGGTAAACGGCCAGCTCGTCGTTGACTTCAATCCTCAGCGCTTGGAAAGTGCGCTTCGCCGGGTTTCCCCCGGTGCGGCGCGCGGGGGCCGGAATGCAACGACGGATTAGCTCAACCAACTGGTCGCTGCGCTCAAATGGCCGAGTCTGACGTTCGCGGACGATTTCGGCCGCAATCCGGCGAGCAAACTTTTCTTCGCCGTACTCGCGCAAGATTCTCGCGAGATCGCGTTCCTCGTAGGTGTTAAGTACGCCAGCTGCAGTGAGCCGATCCTGGGTGTTCATCCGCATATCGAGCGGAGCGTCTTGGGCGTAAGCGAAACCACGTTCGGCCAAGTCCAGTTGCATCGACGAAACACCGAGATCAAATAGCACCCCATCAAGACCGGCAAAGCCGAGTTCGTCGAGCACTTCAGGCAGTTCGTCGTAAACCGCATGGGCGGCGCGAAAGCGGTCACCGAACGGCGCTAGACGCTCGCTGGCCCGCCGGAGCGCTTCGGGGTCTCGGTCGACACCAATGACGGTGGCCGATTCGTAACGGGTGAGCAACGCTTCACTGTGCCCGCCAAGTCCCAAGGTGGCATCCAAAAGCACCGCGGAGGAGTTCTTCTCAACTACCGCAGCAAACTCATCAACGACGCGGTCGAGCATCACTGGCACGTGCGCGGCGCTCATGCCAACCCCTTTGTCGCGATGAGGTCCGATGCCCGCCCGTCGGACTCTGACATCGGGGAAGTGATGTCAGATCCCATCAGGCGGGTGTCGCACCGCACCGTGAACTCGTACTGCCCGCTCAGAAGATTCCTGGATAGATCTCCTCGGACAGGTCCGCGAAGCCCTCCTCGTTCTGCTCGGAGAATTCGTGCCACTTGGCCGAATCCCAAATCTCGAACCGCTCGCCGGTTCCCACGACCGTGCAGTCGCGATCCAGTGCAGCCCAATCGCGAAGCAATGCCGACACCGGCACGCGCCCCTGCTTGTCCGGGGTTTCGTGCGCCGCACCGCCGAAGAGCATCCGAATGAAGTTGCGAGCTTGCTTGTTTGAAAATGAGGCCTGCCTGGCTCGGGTGGAGAACTCCTCGAACGCCTCGGGCGTCCAGCCGTACACGCAGTGATCCTGACCCCTGGTCAAGACGACTCCCTGGCTGAGCATCGGCCGAAACTTCGCCGGTAGGAACAACCGGCCCTTCTCGTCCAGGCGCGGCGTGAAGGTGCCAAAGAAGTACGCCGATGTTGCTGCAGTCATCTCGCACCTCCTGCCTCACGTCGTCTCCTTGGGGCCGATTCGCTGGCGTCTCCACCACTTTGCCCCACCCTAACCCACAACGCTCCACTATGAACCCACTTTTCGTCAAGATTTAGGCGTGTCTGAATTTCTGGACTGGCCAGAGCCCCTGCGGTTGCAGGGCAAAGACCCTGGTGGAGCGAAGTGGGGTGAAACGCAAAAACCCCGCCGTTAGGCGGGGTTTGCGAAAAGTTTCGAGTTTGGAGCTAGCGCTACTTAGAAGCCTTCATCCTGACGACGCTGCCAACGCTCTTCCATTCGATCAACGAACGAGTTCGAATTACTGGCCGGGCCCGACGGTGAGGCAATCATCTCTTCGGCTCCAGAAATTCCTTGGCGCCAAGCTCGAACGAAAAAGTACGAAGCGGCAACCATGGCAACAAAACCAAATGCGCCAAGCCAAGTGGCCTTGGCAACTACGCCACCGAGCAGCAATCCGATACCGACTAGGAAAACCAAAACACAGATTCCGGCGATGCGCCGATTCTTGGCAAACATTTTCGAGCCACGCAAGGTGGAGGCAAATTCTGGGTCCTCGGCAGCCAACGACGCCTCAAGCTGCGCAAGCAGGCGGGCCTCTTCGTCCGATAGTGGCACTTTGGGACTCCTAGTTCAGGTGGTTGCTACCGATTCTAGACGTGCGATGGTCTGCAATCCAGCCGAATGTCCAGCGAACTCCTTATTCCGGCGCACCTGCAACTCGAGTTCTACTAGTTCGGCTCGTTCGCTGGGCGTTCCCTCGGCGATTGCGCTGGGCACCGAATCGGCGAATACGCGAACCCCTTGGCTAACCACAGGCGAAAAGCCATGCCCGGCAACGAGGCGATCGAGTTCAACCTGCAACCAACGCCTCGGTCCCAGACTCGCTGAGTCCCAAGTGGCGTCCGGCATCGCGTCCACTAGGGCCCGCGCACCTGCGATATCGCCAGCCGCAACTCTCGCGGCCACGGCGGCCACCCTGCTGGCCACCATGATGCTCAACCAGCCGCCAGGGCGCAAAACTGTTCGCGCCGACTCGAGTGCTTGCGCGGGGTCGGCCACGAATTCAAGGACCCCATGGCAGATAACTAGATCAAAACTTGCAGGGGCAACGTGTTCGGCCAAATCAGTGGCGTCGCCAAGAATCCCCTGAATCTGTACGCCTGACTCAGTGGCCCGTCGGGCCGAAGCAGCCAACGCATCTGGACTTGGATCGACCACCACGACCCGGTGGCCGAGCCCAGCCAACCGAACCGCATCTGCGCCGGTCCCACCGCCAAGATCCAACACCGCAAGTTCACCGCGGCCATCTCGATCGGCACCTGCCACCAGCAGCGCATCAGTTACCGATTGCCACGCCAACACTCCACGGATCGGACCCATGACCCAACCTTCCCACAGGTTCGGTGCCCGGCCTCGAACTTGCGACACGATACGGTCACCAAATGGAATCGAGGACGGCAAAGTGGCTGAAGTTCTAGTCATCGGCAGTGGGTTTGCTGGCCTGTCCGCCGCCGCACGCCTAGCGAAACTGCGCCACCGGGTGACCGTCCTAGAAGCATCCGCAGAACCAGGCGGACTGCTTTTAGGCCGCGAATTTGCCGGTCAGCGTTGGACGACCGGACCACAAAGCGTGACGCTACCGGGAGTCTTTCGCGATCTATTTCGCAAATCCGGCCGACCGATGGACGCCCTGATTTCCATCTCGACCGCACCGCCTCGACGGCACCTACTCCCGGGTCGTTTTGGCCGCTCACCGATCGAGTTTGACCTGCCGTTCGGCACCCGCGGGGCCCAACATGATGCCGTGGTTGGAGCGTTCGGCAAGGATCACTGGTCGGACTGGGTCGACGGGCTGGCAGACGAATGGAACACGCTCCGCCGAGCCGTACTCGAGCCCGTCCAGTCAGAACTAAGCCCCGCCACCAAAGCCGCCCTCGGCGGAACCAGGACGGTCAAGGAACAGACCAAACGTTTAGGGCGCCGTCTGGCGCCCGTAGCCGCCGACCTACCCGGTGTTGGACCGCAGGACCAATCAGTGGCCACCGTTATCCATTACGTCGAGCGAAACTTTGGCCGCTGGGAATTTGCTGGCGGACTGCCCGGACTCGCCGCCGCCCTCCTTAACCGCCTAACCGAGCGACGAGTACAAATCGAGACCGGTGTCCACGTCGCCGAAGTGCTGGTCCGCCAAGGCCGAGCTCACGGGGTGAGGACCACAGACGGGACTACTCGCGCAGCAGACATCGTCATCTGGGCCACCGGGGACCGAACTGAGACCGCTGAACTGGCCGCGATCGAGTCGCCTGATCTGTCACTGACCACCGACCTAGTGGCTCACCTAAAACCTGCGGTTCACCTCTGGCGAAGCGGGCCGTCTCGCTGGCTGCTCTCCTCCCCACTGGGCACAGACCCAGTCGCGCTTGCTACTCGCGCCGGTCTGGAACTTTCAACCGCCACCATCAACCGGCTCCCGCACAGTACGCAGCCACGAAACCCGCAACTTCGCACCGGCGCACCAGCAGATCGCTGGTCTTCGATGGCGATCGAAACTACGCCCGGCTTGTGGCTCATTGGCGGGGCCGCCGTTACCGGGGCCGGACTGGAATGGACCGGTATGGGCACGGCCGCTCTGGCCGGCGCGATCGGGTCGGCGCCGCGCTAAGTTGCCTCAGACGAGATCGTCAGCGCGTAGCCGCTCAAAGATTTCGCGAGTCGCCGTTGACCGGTTCAGCGTCATGAAATGCAGTCCGGGCGCACCACCGGCGATCAGGTCCCGGCAAAGCTGGGTCGCCAACTCGATCCCGGCGCTTCGCACTGCCGGACGGTCGTGGGCGATCGGCTCAATCACGTTTAGGACTTCGGTCGGCAGTTGGGCACCCGAAAGCTCGGCCATTCGAGCCACTTGGCCGAAATTCAAAATCGGCATTATCCCTGGGATGATCGGCAAATCACTGCCGCGGGCCCGCACCCTATCGACTAGGTCGAAGTAGTCGCTGGCGCGAAAGAAGAGTTGGGTGATTGCAAACGATGCGCCCGCGTTCGCTTTGGCCACCAAAACGTCTGCATCGTGTTCCAGATCATCGGCATCAGGATGCCCTTCGGGGAACGCCGCCACGCCGACTTCCAATCCACCAATGCGCTGTGCAAGTTCAACCAGTTCGATCGCATGTACCATGCCGTCGGGGTGCGTCACCCACGGTTCACGAGGCCCGCCGGCCGGATCGCCTCGTAAGGCGAGCACATGGTTCACGCCGCTGGCCACATATTGCTTTAGCACCGTTTCAATCTCACCGGTGCTCTGACCAACCAACGTGAGGTGGCCCACCGGCAACACTGCGGACTCACGGGCGATCCGCTCAGTGATCCGAATAGTGCGGTCCTGGCTCGTGCCGCCGGCGCCGTAGGTGACCGAAACGAATGTCGGCTCAAGGTCTCTCAGCTGGTCAATCGCGCGCCAAAGCTGCTCTTCGCCCTCGTCGTCCTTAGGTGGAAAGAACTCAAACGAGACCGCTGGTTTAGCAGCAGTCAGCGCATCACGAATGGCGTCGTCAGTCCCGGGCATGGGGCCAACGGTATCGTCACCATGGTGACCAGCCCTGCATCCGATCCCGCATATCGGACAGCCGTAACGAACCAGCTTGCTTCGCTGGTCGCAAATTCGCGCGCCTTGCTCATCGAGGTTGACCCAGCGGTCTCGGACCTAATTGATGCGGCAGTTCGGTTTACTGCGGGCGGAAAAATGCTCCGGCCCACTTTCTGCCACGCCGGCTGGTTGATTGCTGGCGGCGAGAACGCGGCTGCCCCAATTGCTGCCGCTGGCGCCGCCTTCGAATGGCTACAAGCCAGCGCGTTAGTCCATGACGACCTAATGGACGGTTCGGACACTAGGCGCGGTCGCCCAAGCGTCCACCGCGACTTTGAGGCTCGTCACCGTGCCGCCGGCAGCAGCGGCGATCCAGTCCTTTTCGGTTCACGAGTAGCGATCGTGCTTGGCGACCTGCTGCTTTCATGGGCAGATGAGCAGTTCCGCAGCGCCGAACCAGACGCCCGAACTGCGAAACTCTGGGACGCCTGTAAGTCGGAGGTGGCCAGCGGCCAGTTCCTTGATGTGCTTGCTCAAACCAAAGCCAATTTGAGCACCGAGTCCGCCCGTCATGTCGTTCGGTTCAAGACAACCAAATACACGGTCGAACGGCCCCTGCACGTTGGCGCCGCATTGGCCGGGGCACCCGACTCGACGTTGATCGCGCTGTCGAAGG
>JAKPAQ010000500.1 GCA_029779385.1 Actinomycetes bacterium
AGGTTCATCTCGTCGTCGCGTCCGTGGCCGGCGGCCGGGGCCTGCTGCTCAGCAATCTGCGGACATAGGGCGATGTCGCCTAGGTAGCCGGCTTCGTTCGGTTCAAGGTTGTCTTCGCGCCCCGGACTCAACTCATCCATCGGAAACGACAAAACGTCTGTTGGCCCCTTCTTGCCCATCCACTGCTCGTTGAGAACAGCGATTGTGTCCGCGTCAACGAGTCGCAGCGTCATCTCGGTTTGCGGGTGCAACCTCATTCGCCGCATCACGAACCGGCAAAGCGACGTCAGTTCGGCGACATCAATATCGTCGATACCTGATTCATTGAGAACGTCGACGGTCATTTGCTCCCTGCTCCGGCCGGCGTTCGGCCTCGTAATCGTCGTAGGCGGCCACGATTCGACCGACCAACTTGTGCCGGACCACATCCTGGCTCGTCAACATCGAGAAATGAATATCGCGAACGTCACCCAAGATGCCCTTCACCACGCGAAGCCCACTCGTGGCGCCACCGGGCAAATCCACCTGGGTGATGTCACCAGTGACCACCATTTTCGAGCCGAACCCAAGCCGCGTTAGGAACATCTTCATCTGTTCAGCAGTGGTGTTTTGCGCCTCATCCAAGATGACGAAGGCGTCGTTGAGCGTGCGTCCTCGCATATAGGCCAGCGGGGCAACCTCGATTACCCCAGAGGTCAGCAGCTTCGGGATGGTTTCTGGATCGAGCATGTCGTGCAGCGCGTCATAAAGCGGCCGCAGGTACGGGTCGATTTTCTCGCTGAGTGTGCCGGGCAGGTAGCCGAGTCGCTCGCCGGCCTCAACCGCCGGCCGGGTCAAGATGATTCGAGTGACTTCCTTGGCCTGGAGCGCCTGAACGGCTTTGGCCATCGCCAAATACGTTTTACCCGTGCCGGCCGGACCGATACCAAACACAATGGTGTGTTTGTCGATCGCGTCGACGTACTTCTTCTGGTTTAGAGTCTTGGGCCGGATCGTCTTGCCGCGATTGGACAGGATATTCAGGCTCAACACGTCGGCCGGGCGTTCTTGAGTTTCGGCCCGCAACATCGCCATGCTGCGCTCTACCGTCTCGGCGTTGAGCGCTTGACCAGTACGAAGCAACGCAACCAGTTCATCGAGTAGTCGCTCAAGCAGGGCAGCCTCGGCCGGGTTACCGGTCACGGTGATTTCGTTCCCGCGCGCATGGATTTGGGCGTTAGAAGACGCCTCCATCAGTCGCAAAAACTCGTCGGCCGGGCCGAACAGGGCAACCAGCGGAATCGAGGTGGGCACAGTGAAC
>JAKPAQ010000507.1 GCA_029779385.1 Actinomycetes bacterium
GTCGGCCAAGCTCCCGATGCCGGGGCGCTGCTGGGCGAAGCCAAGGCGGTGAACAGCTGGACCGAGTTCGTGCGGAACTTCGCGAACGTCCCACGGCCGCAAGGCACCGCGTTGTCCCGGGCGGTGTGGGGCTTCTTCGCCAACGGCGGCGGACGCTGCTACATCGTCAACCATCCCGAAGGCCAGGCCCTCGAGGGCGGCGGTGCCCGGCGCAGTGGCCTGCAACTGCTCGAAGCGATCGATGAAGTAGCGATCGTCGCTGCACCGGGATACATCGGGGTGCAGAGTTACGAGGCACTGCTCGGGCATTGCGAGCGATTGGAGGATCGCGTCGCCATTCTCGACGCGCCCGCCGAAGTCGACGACATCGGTAACCTCGTCACGGTCGGCACCCTCGGTGCGCCACGTGGACCAGGCAGGCCGGACAAGCCGGACAAACCTGAGGGTGCGGCCGACGGCGCGGCTTCGCCGCCCGCACACGCAGCAGATCCGGACGCCGACGGATTGCGGCCGAGGCCATCGAGCTACGGGGCGTTCTACTTCCCGTGGATCGTCGCGTACGACACGCTCTCCCAACAGAATGTCCCGACGGCTCCCAGCGGTCATATGGCAGGCGTCTGGGCGCGTGTGGATGCCAACCGCGGTGTGCACAAGGCTCCTGCAAACGAGCCGATCGTCGGTGCCCTCGACCTCACCTATCTGGTAACCCGTGGCGAGCAGGCGAACCTCAACCCGGCGGGCGTGAATTGCATCCGCAAGTTCGGCGCCGAAGGAATCCGGGTGTGGGGTGCCCGGACCATCGCACCCATGGGCGATCCGTTCATCTATCTCAACGTGCGCCGCTTGTTCAACATGCTGAAGGAATCAATCGCGCAAAGCACCACATGGATTGTTTTCGAACCGAACGAATACAAGTTGTGGACGTCGATCAGTACCTCGGTCAGCGAATTTCTCACTCGGGTGTGGCGCGACGGCGCTCTGTTCGGCCGTACCCCGCAAGAAGCGTTCTTCGTCAAATGCGACGAAGAGACCAATCCGGTCGAGGAACGTAATGCTGGGCGCGTCACCGCACTTGTCGGTGTTGCTCCCGTCAAGCCGGCGGAGTTCGTGGTGTTCCAGATAAGCCAGTGGAGCGGAGGAACCGAGATCGAAATGGTAGGTGGCTGAAATGACCGCACCAGCAGCACAACCAGGCAACTGGGTCGACCCACACCGGTCGTACAACTTCGAGTTGATCATCGACAAAGTCGCCAGCGGCCA
>JAKPAQ010000510.1 GCA_029779385.1 Actinomycetes bacterium
TCAGAGGTAGCCACCGCCTTGCGGGAGAACGCCCGCGCCTACGAGGCGCTCGAGCGCCAAATCACCGAATCGGTCGACAACGCCTACTGAGGAGTGCGCAGTGTCGGAGTTCAACGCGGCCACGTTCGAGGCCACCATCGCGTCCCTGACCAGCGGTTTGGGTACAGTCAGCGCCAAGTGCGGCGAGGCGCAGATAGCGGCCAATGCCGCCCTTGCTAACCCACTCGTCGTCGGGTGGCTCGCCGATGCCATCGTCTGGGCATTCGACAAGCTCATTGAGGGAGCGCGTTGGTTGATCGACCGCATCGGCGAACTCCTCCAGAACGCGATCGCGCCAGTTCAGATGGCGCTGAAAGCGTTCTCTTGGATCGACGACGTACAGAAGCCGATGAACACGCTTTCAGACTCGATCCAGCCCCGCAACCTGGCCAACGACGACCAGTGGTCTGGTGTGGCGGCCAAGGCCTACAGGCGTGGCGTTGAAACCCAGGACGACGCCGCCCGGGCGATCGCCGGCGTGGGCGCCACCACAGTGCTGGGCGCCAGCTCGAATGCGATGATCCAGACCAGGACTTCAATGGCGAACTTCCCAGGTGCCAACTGGCCAGTGGGCACCAACTGAAAGGCAGCCGCTATGGACTGGTGGTTCTCACCCATAACGCAAACCGCGCTCCTGGTTTTGGCCATCGTCGCGGTCCCAGCGATCATCGTCTTCGCTGTGAAACAGACCCGCAGACAATCCGCTCGCCAGCGCGAAGAAGAACTCGAATTTGTCGAACGCTACGGTTCGGTCGATCGGATGCTCACCGAAGCCGACATCGATCGCGACAAACTGCGTGCTATTCGGGACGCGGACCGGTCCGGTCCCATTAAGGCGACACAACTCGTCCGAGAAACGCTAGGCGTGCCACTGAAGCTGGCGGTGGAGTTCGTCAAGCGGCTGTGACGCCCGGTGTGCGCGGTCACGAACAACCCCGACATGCCTGCCAACTAACGACGCGCCTCCGAGTTCTCGATGAAGTCAGTCACGCAGCTGACCTTCGGCGATGCGGGTGGCTGTCAGTCTCGGCTCGTCTCTGCCACGTTGGAACGCTTGCGCCGAATCACCAAGAAGGCG
>JAKPAQ010000528.1 GCA_029779385.1 Actinomycetes bacterium
CCGAGCGACTCGATCAGCTCGACCGCTACCGACTTACGTTTTAGACGTACATCACCAACACGTTCCCAAATAGTCTGCCAACACCCCAAAGATCATCTTTCGTTCAGATCGAACGATCTACACCGAAGCAACCGATAACAAAGGTGTGATCAGTTCCAGGTGCACGATCTGCACTCATAGCAAACTACTTGAGATCCACAGTCGGTTAGATGCTGGCGAATCTCAACAGAAAGTCGCAGACGCGTACGGGGTCAAGAGATCCGCTATCCAACGTCACCTAGCAAATGGGCACGGTCTAGCTCCCGAGCCGGCAGCGGCCCGCACAGAGCCGGCTAGGGCAACTGGAACAGCGCCGGGATGGTCGAGTCCCGAACGCATCGACCGACTCCCGATCATCGGCTTGCAATTGACCGAAGATGACTATCCCGCCGAGGGCGAGTATCGGGCACTCGACCGTGGGCAGATTGAAACCGAAATCCGGGATCTCGAATCTCGCCCGAATCACTTTTTGGCTCGGGAACTTCGCAAGACTCGGCCCGATCTATTCCCGAATCCCGACCACAATTGAAAACGAATGATCGGCCCCAGTTGCTCGGGCCGGTCACTCAGCAAACTTTCTATGCGTCACGCATCCAAAAGTGTGTACACGGTTTGGCGACTCACGCCGAAGGACTCGGCTAGCGCAGTCTTGGTTTCACCCGACGCGGCACGGCTCTTTAGCTCGGCAAGCTGATCAGCCGTTAGCTTCGGCTTGCGGCCTTTGTAGACCCCGTTGGCCTTCGCTACGGCAATACCCTCGCGCTGGCGCTCAAGGATTAGCGAGCGCTCGAACTCAGCGAACGCGCCCATAACGCTCAGCAGTAGTTTGCTCATCGCTTTGTCGTCGCCCGTGAAAGTCAGCGACTCTTTGACGAACTCGACACGCACACCGCGCGCGGTTAGCTCGGTGACGATTCGGCGCAAGTCGTCAAGGTTTCGCCCGAGCCGATCCATTGAATGAACCAACACGGTGTCGCCAGCGCGTACGTGAGCCTCAAGGGCTTTGAGTCCCGGTCGGTTGGCATCTTTGCCAGACTTTTTGTCCTCAAACACTTGGTCGAGATCCAGGCCGTCGAGTTGGCGCTCTAGATTCTGATCAGCGGTCGAGACTCGCACGTAACCGATGCGCTGGCCCTTGCTTGCTTGCGTGGCGTTCATTGGT
>JAKPAQ010000540.1 GCA_029779385.1 Actinomycetes bacterium
GTGGCGGGCACCTGGTGCAACTGGCGGGGTGACGACTGAGGTGATCTCAGCGTCGAACCTCGCAGCGATCTGGCGGCGACGCTCAGTCCAAGCACCAAGGCGGGTGAGCTGCGAGCGGCCGATCGCGGCAGCAACGTCCGTCAAGCGCATGTTCACGCCAACGATCTCGTTCGCGTAGCGCTGCTCCATGCCCTGGTTGCGCAGCAAGCGAATGGTGCGAGCGGTCTCGGCGCTGTTGGTCGAGACCATGCCGCCTTCGAGCGAATGCATGTTCTTGGTCGGGTAGAAGCTAAATGCGCCCGCATCGCCAAGCCCGCCAACGGGCTTGCCGTCGATGGCCGCACCGTGTGCCTGCGCTGCGTCCTCGAGGACGAGCAGGTTGTGGGCCTTTGCGATCTCGTTGATCGCAGTCATGTCCGCCGGGTGGCCGTAAAGGTGGACCGGCATGATCGCGGCGGTCTTGGGCCCGATGGCCGCACGAACCGCAGCCGGGTCAAGGCAGAACGAGCCGGCTTCAATGTCAACAAATACCGGCTCGGCGCCAACCAACTTGATCGCGTTGGCTGAGGCCGCGAAGGTGAAAGACGGAACGATCACTTCATCGCCCGGGCCGATACCCAACGCGATTAGCCCCAACTGGAGCGCGGAGGTGCCGGAGTTGACGGCAACGCAATGCGCGGATCCAGTCACCTCGCAGAACTCGTCTTCGAAGGCCTTGACTTCCGGGCCTTGGACGACCATGCCGCTGCGGAGAACACGCACCGCAGCTTCGATGTCGACTTCTTCGATTACTGGCTTTGCAGGGGGAATGAAAGGCTGTTCAGACACGCTATACACCCTACTTCGTCGGTAGGCCTGCCCCAACTAGCGGCACCTTGTTTTTAGTCTATTTGGCCAGCCAGTCAGCCAAAACCTGTGCTGCGAGTCGGCCATCATGGACGGTCTCGACGAACTCACGGCTAGCGCGACCGATGCTTCGAGCCTGCTCGCGATTTGCTAGCAGCCCAATTATCACTTCACGCAGCGTTTCGGGATCGGCTTGAACGATCGGCAGCTCGAGGCCGGCGTGGCCGCTGATGTGTTCGCGGACGTGGTCAGAGATCAGACTCACCACGACTCGACCGGCGGCCATCGCTTCACAAGCCGCGACCCCGTAGTCGGCCGCACCGAACTGATCAACGACCAGATCTGCGGTGCCGTAGACCTGCGGCATCTGGTCTACCGGCACGCCCTCGACGCGGCGGTACTCGATCAGCCCCTCTTCCTGAAGCGCAGCCAGAATCGGATCGATGTGATGCGACCCCTTCTGCTTGCTGCTCGGCGCGTGGACGACGACGGGCAGCGATTCAGCCAGAACTGGCGAATCGGAGCGCCACTTTTCGACGTCGATCACTAGTGGAAGCCACGTGCCATTGGGAACGAACTCCAATAGCCCGGGGGTGGAAAGGAAAACGGACTCTGAGTCTGAGTTGTAGGCCGCCACATTTCGCCGTGACACGAATTCCAAGTTGCGGACCCAGGCGGGATCCATCCCGTCGTATTGCGCCCACCGCTCGTTTGCCGAATGGACTGATGGGATCCGGGCGTCACTGCCATGAGCGAGCATCGCAACTTTGAGTCCGCCTGCACGCAACTGGGCCACGGCCTCGGGCAATGGCATCGCAGTGCTGCCAAGTACCGGCAGTCCCGCCTCAACGATCACGTGGGTGTACGCCGAAAAGACGTGCTCACGCCAGTAGTTGCGCCAGTCGAGATCTGCTTGGAATCTCGCCCGGTCGACCACCAGATCGTTGCCGTAGGAACCCTTCAACCGGTTCTCTTTTAGGTTCTGCGCCGCAGCTTCGGGAACGAACCGGTTGACCGCCGCTACCCAAGCGTGAGCCTGGCCGGCGTAGTTCGCAGGAGCAATAAGCAGACGGCTCGGTTTGTGCTCGATCGGCCCGATTCGGCCGGCGTCGGGGAAAGTCGACAGCCACCGATTGCTCGGTTTCGGGGCAGCGATCCCCGCGCCGATGAGACCATTTCGAACTTGCCCGACTCGGTTCACATAGATCTTTTCCGGCACGCGTTGGGCCAGTTCCCAGACTCCAAGACATGCCGAGTCGTCTATCGCGACCACTACGTCAGCCCAGCGCGCGAGTTCTACCGGCTCGGCCCATTCGGCGCAGGCTTGGGCGAGTCTGTCCTTGTGGGATAGTTCCGGCTTGAGCAACCGCCCAGACAAGCCGATTCTTCGAATCAATTTCCGCCAGAACCGAGTGCCGGCTCCGGCCTTTTGCTGAGCCTCAGTCGCAAGGTATTCGACCCCGAACTTAGTTCCCGGCTCTGCCGCAAGCAGCAGCCGTAGTTCGAGTTCGTCACCGAAATCGAGGCCTCGTTCCAAGCTGTCCAGCCAATCGGTCCCGAATTTTTTTCTCCCCGAAACCCCAAGAACGCGAATCGTCATTTCGTCAGGCCTCCGCGAGTCGATGCAAGAGTTTCGGCGATTTCTTCGAGCCAGTTTGACCCCGAAACTGAAGCCGGCCCAGAAAGGGTTTGCGTCGCCAAGGCCGATTCGAACGTCCTCACGAATGCCCCCGCCGTCAAATTGTTCGTTGCCGAAACTGCCGAGGATTCGGCTAACGGGTGATTCTTGGGCGGCTTCTGCTGGGTGCACCAAACAATTCGCAGGCCGGTCGCAAGATAGTTGGCTGCGCGAACTGGTGGCATTTCAGGCCGCGAAATGACCATCAGCAGGTCGAAATCATGAGTTTGTGAGGCTAGGTCAAGCGCCGACAAAGGACCGGCAAAAGTGACCCCCGTACCGTCCAACTGGCTCAAGACTCGTTGTGGGACCTTATTTTTTGGCGGGAGAATCCCATGCACCGTCAAAGTCGCGCCGGCCAACTCTGTGACTTGCTCGCGGGCAAGCAGCCAGCCTTCGATCGTTTCAGTGAACGAGCCCCAAGCGCCGGCCTCAACGACACAGCCGACGTTTAGTGGCTCGCCAAGTTTCGGGGTCGCCGCGCGTCGAGAGTCGCCCGGGCCGAAGTCCTCGTAGCCAACTGCTTTCGGCCGCCTTACGCCCGCCCCGAAAGCCGACTCGACTCTTGCAGCAGTCTCCTGGTCCGGCACCCAAACCTCAGCTGACGTTTCTACTGCCGACCGGAGCCTGTCGGTCTCAATTAGGAAGTCGGCATCGTTGCAGTAGGCGAAATCGAGCAGTAGTTCAGCGTCGAAACTCTTGGCGAGCTGTGCCCCGACTTCGATCATCACCATCGCGGGAGCGATCGCAACAACCAGTTCTACTCGGTTTTGCTGATGAATCTGGGCAGCCGCTTCGACCAGACTCGCTAAGACGTGCCCAAAGCCCGGCTCGTCAAAGTCGGCTTCGGCCCGGTCGACCCAGTCGCTTCGCCACTTGGCAGGATCTTCGGCGCGCTCGCGCGGCCAGCGATCGATCAACTGGAACCGATCGGGGTGCTGGTCTAGCACTGTTTGCGTTCGGACCTGATCATTTAGTCTGCGCAAAAGTGCATCGTTCTGGCCGAAGGCGGCCGCCTTGCCCTTGGAGTCCACCGACAGCGCGGTTACCGCCATGCCCGACTCGAAAAGCCGGTTTGCCCAGGAAAGCGCTCGCAGTGAAGCCGGCGAATCTACCGGCGCGAAACCCCAAGAAACCACTAGCGCATGACGTTGCATTCCGCTCCCCTGACCACCTGACATGCCGATACTCTAAACCGCGAATTCGAACGCTGGGTTCACCACAGTTTCAAGGGCTAAGAGCCCGCAGGGAGAAGCCACGGCCGCAACGCCTCGGCCGAAGCCTGACCGCCGTGAACCTTCACCGCGAAATCGCGCGACTGCTGAGCCATTTCCGGTGCCTGATCTCGCTTCTTGATGATGTCGCCAAGAACCGCCGGGAGCGTTTCTGGGTTCGCCTCAACGATGGGCAGTTCCAGTCCGGTTTGCCGCAAAACCTGCTCGCGCACTTCGGCAGAAACATGACCGACCACTATCCGGCCAAGAGCCATTGCCTCGCAAGCAGGGCGGCCGTAGTCTGCCGTTTCAAATTGATCGACCACGATATCTGCCGCAGCAAATTTGGAGATTCGCGTCGTCGGATCGCCCTTGCCCACTTTGCGATATTCAATTTCGCCTGACCGGTGCATGTCTTTGAGGATCGAATCAATAGCCGTCCAACCCTCAAGCGAATTTGAAGGAACGTGGGCCACGACCGGAACTGATCGGTTCATGACCGGCAAATCGGTTGACCATTCAGCGGTATCGAGCGCGATCGGCAACCAGGTAGCGCGCGGTAGGAACTCCTGAAGCCCTGGGGTGGCGACGAACAACTCTCCGTCATGGGCTTCAAAAATGTCGACCATATGCCGGGTGACCGATTCGAGATGTCGAACCTGCTCCGAACCGAGCGCAGCGTAGGGCGACCACGGGTTCGATTTTGCTTGGAAGCTTGGAATCCGAACATCGCGGCCAATTGCAAGCCGCGCCACGTTGATTCCGTAGCCAGAAAGCTGAAGGTACTGATTCTCAGTTCCAGTTACGCTGCCACCGAAAATCGGGCTACCCGACTCGGCCAAGATATGGGTGTAGGTCTCAACAACGTGCTTGCGCCAGTACCTGCGCCACGCCAAGTCCGTGTTGAAGCTCGCAGTATCAACGACCAAGTCGCTTGGCTGATTTCGGTTTGAAACCACCATTGACCTGGCCGCAACATCGGGCAAGTACGCCGAAGCACTGCGGGCCCAGAACTGCTCATTTCCCGCCCGATTCAACGGCGCGATCAGCAGCCGGCAACTGGCCGGTTCCAGTTCGGGCATCTGCGGAAAATCTGCAACCGTCGAAGACTCGGCAGTTTCGCGAGCTTCGGGCAGTTCTGGGTTTTCGCTGGCAGTTTTGACCACCAACTTGTCTACCAGCGTCCCCAACGCAAATAGGTACTGTGGGCCTTTTACGCGGCGAGCTAAGTACCAAACGCCGAGCCCGGCAGCGGCGTCCATCGCAACAACAACATCGGACTCTCCCGCCAACTTTTTAATAGTCGGACTTGTTCGGCAGGCAATCGCGAGTTGAGTCGACGACCGATTTTCAGTTGGCGGACCAAAAAGCTTGGCCCGCACCTTTCGAAGCACCCGCAGTATTCGCACGAGTGAATGAGTCCAGCGAAGCTTGAGTTCCTTGCCTTGAACTGGGAACTCGGTTACCGGCCGAAATGGGACCGAGGAGGGATCGACTACCACGAATCGGTCGATTTCCGCCAGCGGCGACTTCGGTTGGTGGACAGCCAAAACGGTTATTTCATTTTGAGCTCGCGGGTCCAGCTCTTGCAGCGGATCGAGCCAATTGGGCGAATACTTCGCCCTTGCGGTAACGAGGAGGATCTTCATTTCGGCACCACGCATCCGGCCTGTGCCAGCACTCGCTCCAAAGGTTCACGAAGTTGACGACTCCGTTCGTAATTTGCTGCATGTTCGATGCACCTGCGGCGAGTTTCTTCATCAGCCGAAATGGCCGCCGCACAGGCTTGGGAGAATGCGTCCGCGATGGATTCGGGCGACAGATCTCGGGTCGGGAACCAGAGCGGGTAGTCAACCAAAAGGGCCGCGGCCGCCAACTCCGGCACATGGC
>JAKPAQ010000576.1 GCA_029779385.1 Actinomycetes bacterium
GACTGCGTGGACCAGGTGATCCCGTCTGTACTCACCATGGCTGAGTCTGCGGAAGACGTGTCATCGGCGACCGCGACGTATTGACCATTCGCGTAGACGACCGACGTCCATTCCTTGCCAGTACCAGCGGTGGTCCTGCCGGTCCACGTCACGCCATCGGGACTCGTCATTGCTTGCTGCACGTTGCCCGAATCCGAGGACACGGCTACAAACTGTCCGCCGCCGTACGTGATCCCGTCCCAGTTGTTGTTGGTTGCGAGTGCGTCTTGCGCAGTCCAGTTGACTCCATCGGCGCTAGTCGCGACTTGCCGACCCGCGGGATTTGCTGTGGTTGACGTCACCGCCACAAACTTGCCGGCACCGTACGCGACTGCGCGCCAACGCGCCGTTCCCGATGCGGCGGGGTTTGGCAGAGCAGCGGAGGTCCAAGACAGCCCGTCGGTACTCCACATGGCCGCCGAATCAGTGAGACTCACAGCGACATACTTACCGTTGCCGTATGTCACCGAACTCCATTGACCTGTGGGAGTGGTGGTTGCAGGGATCCACACCGCGCTATCTGAGCTGGTCATTGCGCATGAAGTAGGGCACTGCTGATTGGTTATCGAGACCGCGACGAACTTGCCGCCACCAAAGGTGACGGAGTTCCACCTGTTCGCCAGACCTACGTCGTGTGGCGTCCAACTCGCGCCGTCAGCACTCGTCATCACTCGACTCGTGCTGCCGCCCCCGGCGACGGCAACGAATACGCCGTTACCGTACGCCAGTCCGTTCCAGTTGGCATTGGGCACAGGTGCGGTGTGGAGGGTCCAGTCAGTGTTGAGCGCGGCCGAAGCCGGCACAGCAGTCGTCGCGACCAGGCCGACAGCGAGGAATGCGCAGCTCACGGCGACGGCCAGCACCTTTGCAGTGAAGTTCTTGACAGATGCGTTGCTCACGAACGCTCACCCTTGACCATGCGCAGTCAGCAGTCAAATGGCACCGCCGCAGTGTTCGCGACTCGTTCGGATTGGCTGACAATTCAGACCACGATAAGCATCGTTGCCCCGCGCGCTTCTTCGGAGAATTGACTACTCCGGGTGACGCTGCAGGGGCGGCCGTCCGACGATCCCGAATCGCAGACTTCGAGGCGCTATGGTCGCGCGCAGTTCATCCA
>JAKPAQ010000578.1 GCA_029779385.1 Actinomycetes bacterium
CCCCGTTGATGGCCGGTAACTGGAAATCTAACCTGAATCACCAGGAAGCCGTCGTCCTAGTTCAAAAGCTCGCTTGGACGCTTTCGGACAAGAAGCACGATTTCGCAAAGTCCGAAGTTGTCGTGATCCCACCGTTCACCGACCTGCGCAGCGTGCAGACAATCGTCGACGGCGACAAGCTTTCAATCAGCTACGGGGCCCAGGACGTTTCGACTCATGACGGTGGTGCTTACACCGGCGAAATCTCCGCAGCGATGCTCGCCAAGCTCGGCTGCAAATACGTGGTTGTTGGGCACTCGGAGCGACGTGAGTACCACGGAGAGACCGACGAAATCGTCAATACAAAGGCTGCTGCGGTGATCGCTGCCAAGATGACGCCTATCGTCTGTGTTGGTGAGGGCCTCGAAGTTCGCCAAGCCGGCGAACACGTTGCCTACACCCTCAACCAGGTTGACGGTTCGCTTGCCGGGTTCACTCCCGAGCAGGTCGCGGATCTGGTTATTGCCTACGAGCCGGTGTGGGCTATTGGCACCGGTGAAGTGGCCACCCCTGAGGATGCCCAAGAAGTGTGTTCGGCGATCCGCGAGCGCATTTCACAGACCTGCGGTGCACAGGCTGCGGAGTCAACACGTATTCTTTACGGCGGATCTGTCAAGGCCGCGAATGTCGCTGCGCTGATGGCTAAGCCCGACGTCGACGGAGCTCTTGTCGGCGGGGCCAGCCTAGTAGCCGAGGAGTTCGCCGGTATTGCCAGGTTCTACAACATGCCGGACCTCGGCGCCTGAAACTGAAGGGTTACCCGTGATCATCGCGTTCTCTATCCTGCTGGCAATCAGCAGTCTGCTTATGATCGTGCTCGTGCTCATGCACAAGGGGCGCGGCGGCGGTCTTTCCGACATGTTCGGCGGCGGTATGTCCAGTTCAGTGGGCGGTTCCTCGGTAGCCGAACGGAACCTTGACCGAATCACCGTCGGCGTGGCTTTGATCTGGGTCGTCTGCATTTTCGCGCTCGGTCTGCTGCTTAAGGTCAGCAACTGATGGCCGCTGGTGCTATTCGTGGCAGCCGTATCGGTTCTGGCCCGATGGGCGAGGCCGAGCGCGGCGAGGCCGCTCCTCGTCAAGCCGTTTCCTTTTTCTGCGCAAACGACCATTCGGTAACTTTGCAGTTCGCCATCGAGGCCGAAGTCCCCGATACTTGGGATTGCCCAAAATGCGGCATGCCGGCAAGTTCTGATTCGGCCAACCACCTCACGGCGCCAAAAACTGAGCCCTACAAGACTCACTTGGCTTATGTGAAGGAACGTCGCTCCGAAACTGAAGCGGCAGACATCCTCAAAGAAGCATTAGATACGTTGCGCAGCCGCCGCAAAACCGGCGAAGTCATTTTCTGAGTTAACTCAGTAGGCTCGCGGCGTCGCGGTCGAGGAACCAGACGGTCTCGGCAATGCCGTGTGCTCCGCCAGCAGGAGCCTCCAGTGGAGTTGCTCCACCGAACACGTTAGCTACCGCAGTTGCCTTTTCTGCTCCCGAAACTAAGAACCACACTGCAGCCGAGTGATTCAATGCCGGGTAGGTCAAGGTGATCCGTTGCGCGGGTGGTTTTGGCGAGTCGAAAACCTCGACGCACCTGCGCGACTGTTCCTCAACCTGAGGGTGGCCTGGAAAAAGCGAAGCAATGTGCGCATCTGGCCCTACGCCGAGCAGCACAACATCAAACGGTTCGCTAGGCAGGGTCTTGCCATATTCGTCGGCCGCGGCAGTCATCGACTTTTCGCAACCGTGTGCCGGCATCCGGTGGCGATTGGCCGCTGGAACCGCGAGGCGATCCAGAAACGTGTCGTAGGCCATTTTGTCGTTTCGATCGGCGTGACCGGCCGGGACAAAACGTTCGTCGCCCCACCAGTAGTGCGCCTCGTGCCACGGGCCGTTTTCGGCGTTCAATTCGGCGTAGATTTTTGCGGCGATGGTGCCACCGGTGAGTACGACGTTGCGGTCGCGGCCAGAGATCGAGTCGAGTCGTTCGCCAAGTCGGCCGGCGACACCGGTTGCGAGTTCGGCCGCAGTGTCAAAAACTTCAATCTGAGCCATGTCACTTACGTCCGGAGTCTTTGGCAAGGTGGGCAAGTGTTTCGGCGTAGATCTCGTCAGCGTCGAGCCGCCGCAGGTCCTCTGCCAAGAGTTCGGCGATATCACGGCGCCGAATGGGCACGATTCGTGACGACGACCCCGGGACGCTGAACTCACAGGTCATCGTGTCTGTCCGGCGGATTCGAATGTCACCCTCGGTTGTGGTCAGCGAGGCGCAGGCGACCTGCGGCCCGGGGGTGTGGACAAACTCGACGGGAACACGCAGTCGACATTCGAGCCAAGCTTGGAGCAAAACTCCCACCGGGTTCGCTCGATCGGCCTGGATTCGACCACTTAGCACCGTGCCGGTCGTCTGGTCGAGGGCGGCGGCCAGCAGTGCACGCCAAAGCGTCAACCTCGTCCACGACAGATCGGTATCTCCGGGTTGATAACCGGCCGCGATCTTTTTGAGCCAGTCGACCGGATGATCGGTGCGCTCGGCATCGGTAAGGCGGCGTTGAGCCAACTGGCCGATGGGGACGGCCGCCGGACCGAGCGGTCCTGTGCCTGGCCACCAAGCCACGACGGGGGAGTCGGGCAGCAGCAGCGGCAACACGACTGATTGGGCATGCTCGACAAGCTGACCCGACATCCGCAGCAGTACTGATTCACCGGGTGAACCGGCGCCAACCCGGATCCTGGCAGTCAGATTCGAGTCTCGCTTCTTGGAGCCGGTGATTACGCCCAAGACTCGTGAAGGATGCTCGTGCTGGAGCACTGTGGCTGCCTTCATCACTTCACTGACGTTGTCTTCTTCGGCGATGATCACCATGGTTAGGGCCATATCCATCGCTGGACTGCCGGCCTCGGAACGCCCTTTTGAAAGAGCCCGCGCGATTTTGGCGGCAGTGGTGGACTCGAGAGTTATATCCATTAGGGCCTCCGCCAGGTGCGTCCGTCAGCTGCCAACATGTCGATCGCCGATTGGGGACCCCAAGAGCCGGCCGGATACGTGTCAATCCGCCGCTTTCGGCTCCAATGCTTGATGATCGGATCGAGGATCTGCCAGGCCAACTCGACCTCGGTGTGTTGCGGGAAAAGCGGCGGATCCCCCAGCAGCACGTCGAGGATAAGCCGCTCGTAAGCTTCGGGGCTGCTCTCGACGAAGGAGCCGCCGTAAACGAAGTCCATGTTGACGTCGCGAATCTCCATTGCGGTCCCGGGGACTTTAGCGCCAAACCGCATCGTCACGCCCTCATCGGGCTGGATCCGCATTACCAGGGCGTTGTGGCCGAGTTCGGTGACGTCAATGTGTTCGAACGGCAGGTGCGGCGCGCGTTTGAACACGACCGCAACTTCGGTCACTCGCCGGCCCAAACGCTTACCCGCCCGCAGGTAGAACGGGACGCCAGCCCAGCGTCGGTTCTCGATGTCTAGGCGGATCGCCGCAAACGTTTCGGTGCGTGACTTCACGCCGATACCGTCTTCTTGCAGGTAACCGGGCACTTCTTCGCCGCCGGCCCAACCTTCGGTGTATTGCGCGTGCGAGGTGTGGCGATCGAGGTCGGTCGGCGGTCGGACGCTGGCCAAAACCTTCTGCTTTTCAACTCGCAAACTGGCGGCATCAAACGAGACCGACTCCTCCATGGCCACCAACGCCAGTAACTGGAGCAAGTGGTTCTGGATGACGTCGCGCGCCGCGCCGATGCCGTCGTAATAACCGGCCCGAGAGCCGATACCGATGTCTTCGGCCATCGTGATCTGGACGTGATCGACGTAGTTTGAGTTCCAGACCGGCTCGAACAGTTGATTCGCGAAACGCAGTGCCAAAATGTTCTGGACGGTCTCCTTGCCAAGGTAGTGGTCGATTCGGAAGACTTGATCGTCTTCGAATACGTTGCCGATGAGTTGGTTCAAGTCCTTGGCCGAAGCCAGATCGTTGCCAAACGGCTTTTCCACCACTACCCGGCGCCAGCCTTGATCGGCCACCGCCAACTTGTGTTGATCGATTTTGGAAACCACCGTCGGAAACAGGCCCGGCGGGATCGACAGGTAGAAGGCGTGGTTTCCGCCCGTGCCCTGCTGCTGGTCAAGTTCTCGCAAAGTGGTCGCCAGACGAACCCAGGCCTCGTCGTCGTCAAAAGCGCCTGGTACGAACCGGATCCCCGCAGACAGCTGCTCCCAGACCGTCTCATTCCATGGAGTGCGGGCTCCGGCCTTTGCGGCTTCGCGCATCAACTCAGCGAACGTGCCGTCTTCCCAGTCGCGGCGAGCGAACCCGACGAGCGCAAAGCCCGGCGGCAGTAGGCCCCGATTGGCCAGGTCGTAGATGGCCGGGATCAACTTTTTGCGCGCCAAATCGCCAGTGACACCGAACAGGACGATGCTGCACGGGCCAGCAATGCGGGGGAGTCGGCGATCGCGCGGATCCCTGAGCGGGTTGTTGGTCATGCCAGGGCCTCCGTGATTAGCGCCAGACCGGCAGGGACGTCGTGCAGATGCAATTGGAGCACTGGGCGCCCTCGTTCGCGAAGAACTTGGGCGTCGCCGGCGGCTTGGGAGGCGATGAACTCACCGAGGGTGAAGTCGCGGCCGGGCACTTCAAGATCGGTGATCGGGTCGCAGGTCACCTGCAGGAAAACTCCGTTTGGGGTGCCGCCCTTGTGGAATTGTCCGGTCGAATGCAGGAATCGTGGACCCCAACCGAAGGTGACCGGCCGGCCGATCTTCGAGGCCACCTTTTCGGCGAGTGCTTCGTCAGGCTGCCCGGCCCAACGGTTGAGGTAGAACTGCAGCGAGAGATAGCCGTCGGCAGGAACTTGGCTCAGCAGCTCGGTGATGGCTGCGCCGACGGTGGAGGCTTTGGAGCCAAAGATCGAGACAATATCTGCGGCCGGATCGGGCTCAGCATCGCCTAGTTCGTGGTCGAGAACTTCACGGGCGGCGGCTTTGGCGCTTTCCACATCTGGCTGGTCGAACGGGTCAATGCCCAAGATTCGCCCGGCGGCCGCGGTCGCCACTTCCCAGAGCATGAATTGGGACCCGAGCGGACCGTCGATGGCCGCGCACCAGCGATGGTCTGGCAGTTCGTCGGTGCCAAGATGAATGACGAATGAGTCGTCAGTTGGCTGATAGTCGGTGCTTTCGACCACGACCGGCAAGATTCCGGTGCCATCTTTGCCGGTCGACTCGGCGATCAGTTGCTCGATCCAGTCGCCGAGCCGAGTTTGGCCCCGATCCAAGAGCACCAACTTGTCGACGCCTTCCTTGGCGGCCACGCCGATGGCCACACCGAGACTCACTGCGTCGTCCTCATCGTGCTCGGCCGCAAGTTCTGCGCGGGTCTGTGCGGCTTGGTCGAGTAGTTCTGCGCCGCCGGCGCCGGCCAGGATGCTGGGCACTAGACCGAAGGCCGTCAGCGCCGAGAAACGCCCCCCAACGTGTGGGTCAGCGTGAAATACCCGGTAGCCGAGTTGTGCGGCCTGCCGGTCCAGTGGCGATCCCGGGTCGGTTACGACGATGAGGTGATCTGCCGGGTGCAGGCCTTCGGCGTTGAACGCTTGTTCAAAAATGCGCCGGTGGCTGTCAGTCTCGACCGTGCCACCGGACTTACTGGAAACAACAACGAGCGTCTTGTCCAATGAATGGATGGCAGAACGCACCATGTCCGGTTGGGACGAATCCAGAACTTCCAGCTGCACGCCCGCACTACGACAGATGAGTTCTGGTGCGAGCGACGAACCGCCCATGCCGCAAAGAACCACTCGAGTGATGCCAGCGTGCTGGAGTCGACGGCGAAGGTCCTCCAGCGGTTCAAGGAGTTCGCGCGAAGTGTCAGGGGCGTCGACCCAAGACAGTCGAATTCTTGATTCCTCCTGCGCGTCCGGGCCCCAAAGCGTGGGGTCTTGAGCCAACAGTCGCTGCGTGAACAGCGTGGCGCGAAAGGCCGCGAGTTGGTTCCCATACGAAGACTTGTCGTCGACCCGCAGACGGACAGACACAGGCTCAGACCTTATCGAGTTGGGCTCGTACCGTGTCGAGCAACTCGGCCCATGACGCATCGAACTTCGCTAGGCCCTCGACCTCAAGCTTTTCGACAACCTCGTCATAAGAAATTCCAACCGCGGCCAGAGAATCAATGACTTGACGCGATTCCACGGCACGCCCGGTGACGGTGTCGCCAGTCAGCTCGCCATGATCGGCGAACGCTTCTAGCGTCTTTTCAGGCATGGTGTTGACAGTGCCTGCGACGACGAGTTCAGAGACGTACAGCGTGTCTGGGTATGCCGGGTCCTTGACGCCAGTTGAAGCCCACAGCGGACGTTGAGCGTTCGCACCAAGTTCGCGCAAGGCTGCGAATCGTTCGGATTCGAAAACTTCGCCGAATGCGGCGTAGGCAAGTCGGGCGTTGGCCAGAGCGGCCTGACCCCGAAGCGGGCTATCGGCCGGCAGCCGGCTATCGACTTCGCTGTCAACGCGGCTGACGAAGAACGAAGCCACCGAGTGGATTTGGGCCAGATCGCGACCCTCGGCCGCCGCCTGCTCCAGTCCGTAGAGGTAGGCGTCCATAACTTCGCGGTAGCGCTCAAGAGCAAAAATGAGGGTGACGTTTACGCTGATTCCTTTTGCGGTCGCCGCCGCAATCGCCGGCAAACCCTCGTGGGTCGCCGGGATCTTTACCAGCAGGTTCGGTCGATCGACAGCCTCCCAAAGCCGCTCGGCCATCCGCACTGTGCCGTCGGTGTCGCGAGCCAGTCCCGGATCAACTTCGATCGACACTCGGCCGTCGACTCCGCCGGTTCGTTCAAAGACCGGCCGCAGAATGTCGCACGCCTGTTGAACGTCGGTGGTGGTCAGCGCGAATACCGTCTCATCAACATTGCTGCCGTCGGCCTTCAACTGGGCGATTTGTGAACCGTACCGTTCGCCGTTTGCTAACGCGCCGGCGAAGATCGTCGGATTCGTGGTGACCCCGACAACCGAACTGCTCTCGACTAGGTCGGCTAGGTTGCCGGTTTCAATTCGCTCACGAGACAAATCGTCGAGCCAAATTGAGACGCCGGCTTCGCTTAGGGCTAAGAGTCGTTCGGTCATCTCATTCATCTCCTAGATTCAGTGACTAATGTCAGGAACTACCGGTCCGGCCGGCCGCACGAACGCCGAGACGCCGCCTTCGTGCTGCGCCGCGAGGATGGACTCATGCGCTGCGGCAGCTGTTGCCGCTGCGGTGATGCCGAACCGTTCGTAAAGTTCAGCGAACGGCGCGGAGGCACCGAAGTGTTCGAGCGAAACAATCCGACCCGCGTCGCCGACAATGTCACGCCAACCCAGCGAAATGCCGGCCTCGACTGCCACTCGCGCCCGAACTACCGGCGGAATAACGCTATCGCGGTATTCGGCGTCCTGCTCTTCGAACCACTCGCGGCATGGCATCGAAACGACCCGGGCGCCGAGCCCTTCCTTGGCCAATAGGTTCCGCGCTTCGAGTGCAATTTGCA
>JAKPAQ010000580.1 GCA_029779385.1 Actinomycetes bacterium
AGATCAAACGCCGTGCGGACGTTGTGGAGATCTTCCCCAACGACGCGGCGTTCCTGCGGCTGGCCACGGCGGTGGTGATCGAGCAGCACGACGAGTGGCAAGTCGGCCGCCGGTACCTGTCAGAGGTGTCGATGAACGAGCTGCGGGCGGTGATCAAGAAGAAGCAACACGCCGAAGCAGCCGCCCTCGTTGCGGCCGAGACGACAACCGAATAGCGTCAACAACGACTCGTTGATCACTCACTCGAAGCTGGTCCGAAGTCCACCACCCCAAGGGGCGCTATCCTCGTCGTCGGCGTGCGAACTGGTGAATTGGGTGCGCTCGACGGCGTGGAAGAGTCAGCGAACAGACTTCAGCAGTCGTCGATCGTGGCCTACTCGCGGTTCGGTAAGTGCCTGGTCACGCTGGCTTACGACGATGGGCCCGGATTCACCTTGCAGCGTGAACAGCTCGCACGTTCGGTTGGACCCGACGCGTTCGAGTATCTTCTGGTGATCGTCGACGCGATCGCAGATCCGATCCAAACGGCGCCGTGGCGACCGCTAACCCAGGCTCGGTGGAGATCCATCGACTATCAGTTGAAGAGGGCGATTCGATTGGCGAACTACACGGAATTGTCTAAGTCCGAAGCGGAGAGCCTTGTGGAACCGTACGGGCTGCCGCTAGCGGACCTTCGACCACTGGAGGGTGGCGCGGCGAACTCAAGCTATTTCGCGTCGGTGCACGATGGTCCTCCAGTCGTGCTTACGATTCTCGACAATCATGATGTGGCGTCGGCTGCGGCTCTTGTCCAGCTCACTGATTGGTTGGTCGCGCGGGAGGTCCCGACACCGTCGATCGTGAAACCGGTCGACAGCAATGGCGTGGTGAGCCACGACGGCAGGCCCGTGATTGTCCGGCCGTTTATCGATGGTCAGCAGCCGGGTGGTCTGTCCGAAGTACAGGCTTACCGCGTCGGAGCAGCGATGGCGCACTATCACGCTCTCACACCGCCGTCTGATATTCGGCTCTCTGG
>JAKPAQ010000584.1 GCA_029779385.1 Actinomycetes bacterium
GTCGGCACTGCCGGCCAGGCCGAAATCAACTACCGCTTCGACACGCTGCTCAAGGCCGCCGACGACACGATGAAGTTCAAGGACTTGGTGCGCAACACCGCTTGGGCGAACGACAAGACCGTGACGTTCATGCCGAAGCCGATCTTCGGTGACAACGGCTCGGGCATGCACGTGCACCAGTCGATCTGGAACAACGGCGAACCGCTGTTCTATGACGAAGAAGGCTACGGCGGACTGTCGGATCTTGCCCGCTGGTACATCGGCGGCATCTTGAAGCACGCGCCGAGCCTGCTCGCGTTCACGAACCCGTCGGTGAACTCCTACCGTCGTCTCGTGCCGGGCTTCGAAGCGCCGATCGCGCTGGTTTACTCCGCGCGTAACCGGTCGGCTTGTGTTCGTATTCCGATCACCGGGTCGAACGCGAAGGCCAAGCGCATCGAGTTCCGTTGCCCCGACCCGTCGAGCAACCCGTACTTGGCGTTCTCGGCGCTGCTGCTCGCTGGTTTGGACGGCATCAAGAACAAGATCGAGCCGGCCGCCCCGATCGACAAGAACATCTACGAACTCCCGCCGGAGGAGTACGCGGAGATCGACATGGTCCCGACCTCGCTCGGCGCCGTGCTCGACAGCCTCGAGGCCGACCACGAGTTCCTCACCCAGGGCGACGTGTTCACCCCGGACCTGATCGAAACGTGGATCGACTACAAGCGCCAAGAGGAGATCCTCCCGATCGCGCTGCGGCCGCACCCGCACGAGTTCGAGCTCTACTACGACATCTGATTTGAGGGTTTTCACCCTCTGTCAGTAGTCCTCGAAAACGGCTCTTGACCTGCACAAACGTCTTTCGGCGTCTGTCAGCGTCAGGGGTCGTTTTTCGTTTTTCTGCGGCCCCACTGCGGCCCCAGCGATTGGTTCCTTGGCCCGGAACATGGGGCGCACCTGACAGGTATGACCCTCTCCATTCACTCCCCCGATGAGCTGATCGCCGCCGTCCCCCACCTGCTCGGATTTAGCCCTG
>JAKPAQ010000586.1 GCA_029779385.1 Actinomycetes bacterium
GGCGAAGGATCTGGGCAGGTACGCGATGGACGCCGACTTGCCCGGGGCAACCTGTTCATACGCGGTTGCGACAAGCCCATCGATCTCGTTGAGCAGTGAAAGACGGCCGAAGAGCAGCGCGGCGCCGTGAGTGACCAGTTGGTCGTCCCAGACAGCGAGTGTGGATTCCGCGCCAGCTCGAGCCGTGGCCCCGCGCGCGCCTGCAATCGAGCGCAGTAGCGTCGTTCGTTGGCGCACAACGCGGTCGTAGTCGGATTTCACAGAGTGGTACCGGGGTGCACGCGCTACCAATACTTCGTCTAGGAAGCGGCGACGATCTGACGGGTCGCCTTTGACCAGAGCAAGGTCCTCAGGCGCGAAGATCACGGTCTGGAGCTGACTCACGAAATCGGTCGACCGAACGGGCGATCCCGACACCTGGAGGCGATTTGCCCGTCCCGGATTGATGGCGATCTCGAGGCCAACATTTCGCTGACCCCTGCTCGCGGTTGCGCGCAAGATGGCCTGGTCACAATCCTTGCGGATCAGGGGGAGATCCGCGGCGACGCGATGACTGCCGAGCGTGGAGACGTAACCAACGGCCTCGACCACATTGGTCTTTCCCACACCGTTGGGCCCGACGAGAACGTTAACTCCGGGCTCAAATCTGATCGTGGCGAGTTCGTAACTACGGAAGTTATGAAGCTCGAGCTCCAAAATTTGCATGGTGCCCAACCTCCCGCCGACTCAGTGCAGCGTTCAATCCGTTGGCGTGACTAGGACGACAACCGCACCGGCATCAGTAGGTACTTGTAGCTGTCGACGGAGTCACCGCTGGCCGGCGTGAGCACGGCCGGTCGAGTCGAACCGGTGAAGGAGAACTTCACGTCGTTCGACTCAATGGCACCGAGTCCGTCAAGGAGGTAGTGAGGGTTGAAGGCGATTTCGATGACATCTCCGGTCGTCGAACCTTCGAGCGCTTCGGTCGCCTGTGCTTCATCGCCCGAACCGGCCTGCAGCGCTACTTCGTCGCCGCTGAAGGTCAGCCGAACTGGGGTGTTGCGCTCAGCGACGAGAGACACGCGCTTCACTGCCTCAACCAGCGTGGCTTTGTCGACCGTGGTGACTGTCGATGATTCTTCTGGCAGAAGTTGGCGGTACTTCGGGAATTCGCCGTCAAGGAGTCGAGTTGTGGTGCGGCGGCCGTCGCCGGAGAAGCCCATGAGGCCCTCACCTGCGGAACCCGGC
>JAKPAQ010000352.1 GCA_029779385.1 Actinomycetes bacterium
CGTGGCAGCCGTGATTGGCAAGGAACTGGCGTTGGGCTTCATTTTCCACCCCCTCGGCAATCACCTTCAGGCCGAGGCTGCGTCCCATGGTGACGATGGTCTGAGCGATTATCGTCGTTCTGGTTGTCCGGGAGGCGGCGGACGAATGCCCGGTCGATCTTGAGCTGGTCGAGCGGTAACCGGGTCAGGTAGGAAAGCGAAGAATAGCCGGTGCCGAAGTCGTCCATCGAGAAACTTACGCCAAGCAGCTTGATGGCATTCATCTTGGCGATGGTATCGGCGACGTTGTCCAGCACCAGGCTCTCGGTCAGTTCGAGTTTCAGGCGTGTCGGTTCGGCGCCGCTGCGCTCCAGTAGCTCCCGTAGTTGTTCGACGAAATCGGCTTGGCGGAACTGGCGTGCGCTGACGTTGACCGCCACCTGCAACTCGCGAGTTCGGGCGTCGGTCGCCCACGCGGTGATCTGTGCGCAAGCGGTTTCCAGTACCCAGTGCCCGATCGGCACGATCAGCCCGGTGTCTTCGGCCAAGGGGATGAATCTGGCCGGTGCGACCAGACCGTGTTCGGGATGCTGCCAACGCAGCAGCACCTCGGTTCCGAAAACACGCTGCAGGGCGTCGATCTGCGGCTGGTAATGCAGTACAAACTGGCCCTGCTGCAGGGCCAGATGCAGATCTTCCTCGAGTTGTCGTCGGTCCCTGGCGGCCTCGTTCATGCTCGCGGTAAAGAACTGCACGTTGTTGCGTCCGGCCGATTTCGCGTGATACATCGCGGCGTCGGCATTGCGCATCAGGATTTCGACGGTTTCGCCATCTCCGGGGAAGACGGCAATGCCAATGCTCGACGTCGTATGCAGCCCATGCCCGTCGATTTGACACGGTTGCGACAGGGCCTTGAGCACTTTCGCCGCCACTCGCTCGGCAGCAACGGCGTCGGCCCCGGTCAATACGACGACGAACTCGTCGCCGCCAAGGCGTGCCACCACGTCGCTCTCGCGCACGCTTGCCGTCAGCCTCTTGGACACTTCGAGCAACAGCGCATCGCCGACGTGGTGACCGAGAGTGTCGTTGATATTCTTGAAGCGGTCGAGATCAAGGAACATCACGGCTACCGGGTGGCGATGGCCGTCTCGTCGCGCCGAGGCCAGGACCTGATCGAGCCGGCCCTGCAGGTTGGAGCGGTTGGGCAGATCGGTCAGGGTGTCGAAATGTGCCAGATGACTGATCTTTTCTTCGGCAGCCTTGCGCTCCGAGATGTCGACGAAGCTGCCGATATAGTGTTCGATATCGCCATCGGC
>JAKPAQ010000597.1 GCA_029779385.1 Actinomycetes bacterium
AAGACCCATTCGGAATTTGGCCCGGCACCATTGGCGGGCTGGCCCGAGTCGGGTTATTCGCCGACTGACAGCTACGAGGCAATCTTCGGCGTCGATGTCAGCAGCGGTACGCCGACACTGCTGGACGCACTGGGTGCCAATGGCGGCGGAGTTAACGCCCTGTTGCGCCATTCCTCGGCCGCCCTGCTGAACGCGGCCAATCCTTACGTCGACTACGCGTATACCGTCGCCGAGGTCATCGCCTGGACGAATGCGGCCATCGAGAGCGACAACGCCACGCTGATCGAATCGACCAAGGACCAGTTTGCGGTGCAGAATGAACTGGGAGCCGATCTCAGCACGCCCGAGACGGGCTCCATCCACGAGACGGCTTGGTACGATGCCGATCTGCCTGGCAGTGACCACCCCGTGATCCCGGTTGGTGGTGAGGCGATCTTCAAGTACGTGGTGAAGAACGAGGGTGACGTGGCCATTGACAATGTCAGTGTCACCGATTCGCGTTTGGCGACAGTGACCTACGTCAGTGGCGACCTTGACAACGACAACAAGCTCGATACCAACGAAACCTGGGTTTATACCGCCTCGGAAACCGTACAGGGCGGTACCGACGTTGTGAATATCGGGACGGTGAACGGCAAAGTGACCGGCTACGAGGACGGTAGCATCACGGACAGTGATGTCGCGCACTACTCCACCCCTGGGCTCGGTCAGTCCCTGGGCGATCGCGTGTGGCTGGACACTAACGCCAACGGAATCCAGGATGCCGGGGAACAAGGCCTCGCCGGCGTTACCGTGCATCTCAAGGACACTGTTGGGGCGGTGCTACAGACCACGACTACCGATTCCGACGGGAACTACCTGTTTGATGTCGCCGTCGGCAGCTACCAGGTCACCTTCGAGACCCCGAGTGACTATGTGGTGAGCCCAAGCGACAAGGGCAGTGACGACAACCTGGATAGCGACATCATCAACCCGGCGACCAAGACCACCGGGACCATCGCGATTGCCGCCGGGGAACAGAACCTGAGCGTCGATGCGGGCGTCTACCAGACCGCGTCGCTGGGCGACAGGGTCTGGCTGGACTGCAACGGCAATGGTGTGCAGGACGGTGGCGAAGTCGGTGTAGCGAACGTGGCCGTGAAGCTGATCGGCGGCGGCGCTGACGGCGTGATCAACGGCATCGGCGACACGACGGCGACGACGACCACAAACGCGAGCGGCAACTATGCGTTTGCCGGGTTGACCCCCGGCGTGGAGTATCAGGTGCAGTTCACGCCGCTTTCAGGCTACAGCCTGACGACGAAGGACGCGGCAGCCGCCACCGATGCGACCGACTCCGATGCCGACCTGGTCACGGGCAAGACGCAGGTGGTGACGCTGGCCTCGGGCGAGAACAATCCGACGCTGGATGCCGGTCTGACCCCGG
>JAKPAQ010000628.1 GCA_029779385.1 Actinomycetes bacterium
CCAGACTCACCGCATCGGTGTGATCGCCGGTCTGAAGTGGACGCTGGGTGACAATCACACGATCCGCCTGGCCTATACCTATGACCGTGCCCGTCACCGCCAGACCGGTGAAGTCGGCCTGGTCGGCATGGACGGCGAACCGCTGGATGTCTTCCCGGTCAACGCCGGGCTGGTGACTGCCGACGGCTTTGCCATGCAGAAGCGTGACCGCCTGTCTTACGCGATCCTGCAGAAGGTGGCCGCCGAATACGCGGGCAAGTTCTTCGACGAAAAGCTGACCGTGAACCTCGGGATTTCCGCACCGTTCTATAAGCGTAACCTGACGAACTACTGCTTCACCACCTCGGCGGGCGGCTTCCTCGATTGCTTTGGTCAGAATGCAGCGCTTAACGCTGCTTACGCGGCGGCCAACCCCTACAGCTTCAATTCGACCACCAACAAGGTGACCGGCTATGCCACGCCGCAGCAGCGCGTATTCAACTATAGCCGCGTCCTGCCGAACCTCGGCCTGACCTATCGCATCGGTGAAAACACCTCGTTCTTCGCGAGCTATTCGAAGAACATCTCGGTCCCTGGCACCGACAGCCTGTACAATGCCTTCTACTATCCGGTCGGCACCACCCAGGCGACTCCGGCTCCGGAAACCACCGATAACTTCGATGCCGGTCTGCGCTATCGCTCGAACGTGGTTCAGGCTTCGGTTTCGGTGTTCTACAACAAGTTCGAAAATCGTCTGGCAACCGCATACGATCCCGAACTTGAGCAGAGCGTGTACCGGAACCTGGGCAAGGTGAAGAAGTACGGTCTCGACGGGTTCCTCTCGGTTCGTCCGGTCGAGCAGCTTTCGCTGTTCGCAGGCGCCAGCTGGATCAAGTCGGAAATCCAGGACGATATCGAATTCGCCAAGAATGCTGATGGCACTTCGATCTATGCTCCGACCGCCGGCAAGCGGGAATCGGGTATGCCGACCTACACCATCAACCTTGGTGCGCGCGGCTATGTCGGTCCGTTCACGATCGGCATCACCGCCAAGCAGACCGGTGAGCGGTATGTCTATGACACCAATCTGCCGACCTACACCGGTTACACCATCCCGACCGGGGCGCTTACCAGCGGTGGCGGGGCTCCGGTTCTGACCTCCGGGCA
>JAKPAQ010000658.1 GCA_029779385.1 Actinomycetes bacterium
CCGACGGCACGAAGAACGGATACAGCGGCACAACCTCGACGCGTGTGCACCTGGACGACGACAGCGCGAGCAATACGGCGGACTGGCGAAGTGACGGCATTGAGGGCAACCTGACGGCGCTTTCCGAGATCGAAAAACTTGTCGAAGGCCGAAACGGCAACACCAGCCTCGTCGGCAACGCCATTGTTTCGACGGCAAGCGCCGCCGATGCGACTTTCTCGGCGAACAAATTGGAATATGGCTTGACGGCCGGGACCAGCAACACTCTCTTCGGTGACAATCTCGGGAAGAACGCAGTTGTTTCTTCCGGGAATACGGTGGGTTCCGGCAACAACCTGTACACCTTCCTGACTGGATCCGCCGCCGGCAACGCCGATACCATCGTGGCCACCAGCGGCGTCGGTAACACGACGGATGCGGTGATTCGCATGGTCGGTTATATCTACATTCCAGAGGGTGGTACCTACGATATTCGCGTGACTGCGGACGACGGCTATCGGATCCTGATCGGTGGCGACAACGTGGCACAGGCGGATTACATCCAGTCAACGGCGACGCAGGTCTATACCGGCCATGTGGTCGAGGAAGGGTTGCAGACGATTGAGATCCTCTACTGGGATCAAGGCGGCAATGCTTCCTTCCGGGTGGAAATCAAGGAATCGGCCAGTGCCGACAGCACCTACAAGGTCATCGGCACCGACGAGTACGCGCTGTTCTCGCCGTTCGACGCCGCCGCGCTCAGTCTGACGGCAACGCAGGATCTGGTCGAAACGTCGAACGGCGTCTGGGCGATTCGTACAGGCGAGACGTTCGCGGCTAGCGATGCGCCGGACAAGGTCGTCGGTTCCGAAGCCAAGGATCACATCTCGACCGGTGCGGGAAATGACGTGATCGATGGCGGTGCCGGCTCCGATACGATTTATGGCGGCGCCGGGTCCGACCATCTGACCGGTGGTCTTGGGGCGGACACCTTCGCCTGGTTGCTGTCCGATCATGGAGTGGCTGGTTCTGCGCCAGACAAGGACGTGATTACCGATTTCTCACTTGAATCGAAGGCAACGGGCGGCGACGTGCTGGATTTGCGTGACCTGCTCGGATCGAGTCATGGCGACTTGACCAATTACCTGCACTTCGAGGTCAGCAACGGTACAACGACTGTCCATGTCAGTTCGGCAGGTGGTTTTGCAGGTGGGTACAGCAACACCGCAGAGGATTTGACGATCA
>JAKPAQ010000664.1 GCA_029779385.1 Actinomycetes bacterium
TTCCGATGCCAAATCGGATGTCCATTCCTTCAGGCAGCGCTAGTCGGACGACCAAGGTAGCGGTCAGCGCTGACCGCAAGTCGGGATACATCGCTTGGCATTCGTCGGCGATGGTTGGCGCTAGTGGCTGGTTGGCCGCGAGGAGTTCGTTTGCGCGCTGCAGGGCCGCCAGCATCGACTCTTGGGCGTAGCTGCGCGAAGGGGCAGAGCGAGATCGGACTAAGTCGCCAATGACGGCCCAGCCTGAAGATTCACCTAGTGAAGCGATGCCCTTCACTTCCATGAAATGAAGAATAATGCTTCATTCGGGTTTTGTGAAGGTATTTGTTTCAGTGTCCGGCCAGTGGGGGTTCTTCGCTAACCAGCGGTTGACCGCCCCGTATCCGGCATCGAACAAGTTCTGGCGTTGTTCGGCGGTCAGGTCGAAGTCAGTCCAGCTCACGCCTTTTGGCTTGACAAAGATGCTGCGATTGGCCGAGGTCGGATCCGAAATGTGCCGCACCTGAGTCGAATCGACGGTAGTTCGGATCAGGTTGGTTAGCAACGAAACCGGGCCGGTCACCGGCTTGGCCTTGGCTCGTTCGCCAGCCGGTGAGCTGAGTCGCACGCCAAGAGTCGGCCACCTAGCCGGCAAGCCGTCGGTGCGATCGAACAATTCGATCGGGTAACTACGCAGCAGCGAACCGTCGGCGAGAGTCAGTTGCCCCAGCGGCGACTTTAGCCGGACCGGCTCGAACAAGAACGGGATCGCGGCCGAGGCGCGCACCGCTCTGGCCACTTTGAACTTGCTCGGGTCGTGGCCGTGCGCCGCGACATCCCACGGCAAGTACATGATCCGCTGGCGCGACAGGTCGCTGGCGGTGACGACGAGTCGAAACGACTTCTCTGGCGGCAAACTACTGCCCGGATCGTCAAAAGCGAGGTCTGCGAAAGTGCGAACACCCAAGTCGCCCAATACGCCGGTGAGCCACTTTTCAAGATAGGTGCCGGGGTGAGCACCGAGATGGAACAGCACACCCCAGGCGTCGGCCGCGCGCGGCAACCACTTCAACATTCGGCCGCCCTTGCGCCTATCGAGGAAAGCGGCGTAGTCGATCGTGCGCATGATGTCGTCGACGCGACTGAACGGCTCGCCTGACTGCTGCATCGCAGCCATGATCGATCCGACCATTGCGCCGGCCGAAGAGCCACCGATCCTGGCGAAGGTGTAACCGTTCTCGTTCAGTGCAGTGGCTGCACCGACGAGCGCGATGCCTTTGACTCCCCCGCCTTCGAGCACGAGGTCGACGGTGCGCTGTGGGTTCACTGCGGTCACTTTACGCAAGTTATACGTTGGCGGATGCCAGCGTCACTGTCGGCAACCGTCATTCCAGTTGGGGTCTTTGCTGCTAAGCCAATCGGCCAACTGTTCGGTGTTTGCGGTCAGACAACCGGAGTTACCAACTAGGTACAGGGTTTGGATCTTGTTGGCCACTCGCAGCGATTGGACCCAAGGCGAGACATCGCCAGCGAGGCGGTTGTAACTCAAATCAAGGGTGACTAACTTCGTAAGTTTCGAAACGCCGACCGGCACCGAGTTGATCTTGTTTTCCCCAACACCCAAGTAGGTGAGCCTGGTGAGATTCGAGATCGAGGACGGGAGGCTGCGTAGTTCATTGGCGGCCGCGCCCAAGGACTGCAGGCGCGAAAGCTTGCCGATCTGCGAGGGCAAGGAAGTCAGGTCATTGCCGTCCAGGTCGAGGCTGCGAAGTTTCGTCAGCTTCGTGACTTTGGCCGGCACTGCGGTCAGTTCGTTGTATCCCAAACTGAGGGTTCGAAGTTGCTTCAGGTTGCCAATTTCGCTCGGCACGGTCTTCAACTTGTTGGCGTCAAGATACAAATGCTCGAGACGCTTGAGTTTGCCGATTTGGCTCGGCACCCGAGTCAAATGGTTGCTATTGACTTTCAAGCCTCGCAGGTAGGTCAGATCCCCGATCCGCGCTGGAAGCTTCGTCAATCCCTTTTGGAAGAGGTTTAGGTAATAAACCCGCTTCTTCGAGTCGCAAGAAACGCCGTCGAACTTGCAGTGGTTTCCCCGGTCCCAGCCGGTGAGCTTGCCCGGGTTGTCGATCACTAATGCCAGCAGCGCAGCACGTTCCCGATTAGTGACGGCCTTGAACGTCACTTTGACCTTGGTGGACTTGGCGCGCTTGACCACAACGGTCGAATGAGATGCCTTCAGTTCGTAGATTTTCGAACCGATCC
>JAKPAQ010000670.1 GCA_029779385.1 Actinomycetes bacterium
GGTCGATGTCAGTAAAAGCCGGGTAGCGCCGGTCCATCGGCCAAGTGGCCGGTGGCCACAACCCCGAGGTGTCCGACATCGACCGCTTGGCGTCACGAAATGGCGCATGGGCCATCGAAGCGTTGAAGTCGCCTGCCAGGATCAGCGGCACCCCGCGATGCGAACGCTGCCACTGACCCAACTCGAGCAGACCGTCATGCCACAGATCGAGCCACTTTGGCAGCGGCGGCAGTGGGTGCACCGCCTTGAACAGCACGCTCTGCTCCCCCACCGAGATCCGCATAATCGGTTGCTGGAAGGTTACAGTTTTGGACTCGGCGGTTTCGGGGACACGTTCAGCCGGGTACCTAGAGAGGATCACCGTGCCAGAGGAGTCACGAGTCTCGACCGTTTGCCCGCTTCGATAGGTGAAGCGTTTTCCAGCCTTAGTCTGTTTGAGGTCGGCGATCATCATTTCAGTGACTTCTGGGATCACCAAGACATCGATGTTGTAACGTTCCACGGCGGCCGCGAGCTGCGCAACATCAGCCTCGCCATAGAACGCGTTGATCGACATCACCGCGATTCGATCTTCGGTTGACTTACATGCCGGCGCGTTGCTAATCCCAACGATCGTCACCAAAGCAGCCGCGATGGCGACAACGTTTGCCGCCACCGCAAGCCATGCTTTTGTTAGGACCGAGAAAACTCCCAGCACCAACGCAACCACCAGCCAGACCCGCCCTAAAGCCTGCACCGCTGGCAGCCAAGTGGGCGCTAACCGATCCAGAAACGGCGTTGCTGCCAACGCCAAGACGCCAAACGCACCGATCGTTAAAAGCGCCCGAAGCACCCGCACGAATCAGGCGCCAGCAATTGGCGGCGCGGTCGGATCGGCCGATTCGCCGGTCTCTTCGCGGGCCACCCAGTCCTCGATTCGTTCGAGGTCGCCGCTTGCGCGCGTCACCACAGCCAGCAAGTCGCCCATCTTGGCAACTTCTTCGACCTGCTCCTTGATAAACCACTGCATGAACTGGTCGGACGCAAAATCGTTATCTTGGCGCGCAACTCGAGTCAGTTCGTTGATCTGCGCAGTCACCCGCTTTTCTTGGTCGAGGGCCAACTGCACTGGCTCAACGACATCAGCGAACTCCATCTTGGGGGCATCGAGCGCCGGAATGGCCACCGACTCGCCTTGGTCCAAGAGGTAACGCACCATCATCATCGCGTGATCGCGCTCTTCGAGGGCTTGGGCATAGAACAGGGCAGCCATCTGCGGCATGGTCAGCGCATCGAAATAGGTGGCAATCGCCACGTATTGCTGATGTGCGCCGAACTCGTGGCCGATCTGCTCCTGCAACTTCGTTACGAACTGGGTTGAAGCCATGATTCCTCCCTCTGGCTAGGTCAGCCTAACCTCACAATGGTACCGTTTTAGTTGTGTCGAAGAGCCCGAAAAAGAAGTGCTGCGTGACTAAGCCGCGTTGTAAACGCTGCCCAATCCGCATGCTCAATGAAGGCACGCTACCGGACGGGTACACCGTCAAGAAGCGCAAACTGGTCAAGGTCAAAAAGAACACGAAGTCCACCAAGTCCAAGAAACCAGTAGCCGCCTAAGCACCCAGCCTTTCGGTTCCGACACCTTTTAGTTTCGACTACTCAAAGCCTAGAGGCGACCGGGGACTAATTCCATGAAGGACAGGCGACCCTGAATACTTCAAACCGCCATGTGGTTTGCCTTGCGAATTTCGTCAACGACTCGACTCATGATGTCGGTCATACCAAAGTCCTTCGGCGTGAACACTGCGGCAATCCCGTCGGCTTCCAACTTCTTGGCGTCAGATTCGGGGATGATGCCGCCGACAATCACCGGCACGTTCGTCAGTCCGGCCTCGATCAGGCCCTTTTGAACCTCGGGCACCAACTCCATATGCGATCCCGAAAGGATCGACAAGCCAACAACGTGAACGTCTTCGGCAACCGCAGCAGCAACAATCTGCTCTGGGGTCAGCCTGATGCCTTGGTAGATGACTTCAAAGCCCGCATCGCGGGCGCGAACGGCAACCTGCTCGGCGCCGTTTGAGTGACCGTCAAGGCCCGGCTTGCCAACGAGGAAGCGCAGCCGGCCTTCCAACTCATCGCCAGTGGCCTTCACTTTGTCGCGAACAGCAGCCAATTCTGATCCTGCTTCGACCACACCACTGACTCCTGACACGCCCGTGGGCGCCCGATACTCACCGAATACGTCCCGAAGTGCACCGGCCCACTCCCCCACGGTTGCGCCAGCACGGACGGCCGCCAGAGTAACCGCCATTAAGTTCTCATCGGTGTTGGCGGCGGCCTTGACCGCCGCGAGAGCTGCGTCCGTAGCCGCCTGATCGCGCTGGGAGCGCCATTGCTGCACGTCGGCAATAGCGTTGGCCTCGGCCTGCGGGTCGGCCACCATGATGGCGCCGTCGAGGTCGGCGGTCAACGGCGACGGCTCGGTCTCGGTGTAGCTATTGAGGCCGACAACCTTGATTTCGCCGGATTCGATCTTTGCGCGGCGCTCAGCGTGCGAGCCAACCAGTTCGGATTTCATGTACCCAGAAACGACCGCGGCAACCGCACCGCCCATCGCCTGGACCCGATCGATCTCGGCTTTCGCCCCAGTGATCAGTTCGTTCACCTTCGCCTCGACCACATGTGAGCCGTCGAAAATGTCGCCGTACTCAAGCAGGTCAGATTCAAAGGCCAAAACTTGCTGCAGCCGCAAGGACCACTGCTGATCCCACGGGCGCGGCAGGCCGAGTGCCTCGTTCCAGGCGGGCAACTGAACCGCCCGCGCACGCGCGTTCTTGCTCAACGTGACACCGAGCATTTCCAAGACGATCCGCTGGACATTGTTTTCTGGCTGCGCCTCGGTCAGGCCGAGCGAGTTCACCTGGACGCCGTAGCGGAAGCGGCGCATCTTGGGGTTCTTCACGCCGTAGCGGTCGCGCGTGATTTCTTCCCACAACTCGCCAAACGCGCGCATCTTGCACATCTCTTCGATGAACCGAACGCCTGCGTTGACGAAGAACGAAATGCGACCTACAACCTGCTCGAACTCCTCTTCAGGCACCTGGCCCGAGTCCTTGACCGCGTCCAGCACTGCAATCGCCGTGCTCATCGCGAAAGCGATTTCCTGGATTGGGGTCGCGCCGGCTTCCTGCAAGTGGTAGCTGCAGATGTTAAGCGGGTTCCACTTTGGGATGTTGGCGACCGTGTAGGCGATCATGTCGGTGGTCAACCGAAGAGATGCCTCCGGCGGGAACACGTACGTCCCACGCGAGAGGTATTCCTTGATGATGTCGTTTTGAGTCGTGCCGGCTAGCGCGGCGGGCTCTACGCCCTGCTCCTCGGCCGCGACCTGGTACATCGCCAACATCCACATTGCGGTGGCGTTGATCGTCATCGAAGTGTTCATCTCCGACAGCGGGATGTCCTGGAACAACCGGCGCATAGCGCCAAGGTGCGGGATCGGGACCCCAACCTTGCCAACTTCGCCGCGCGAGAGGATGTGATCGGGGTCGTACCCGGTCTGGGTCGGTAGGTCGAAGGCGACCGACAGTCCCGTCTGCCCCTTGGCGAGGTTTCGGCGGTAGAGGGCGTTCGACTCGGCGGCCGAACTGTGGCCGGCGTACGTTCGCA
>JAKPAQ010000675.1 GCA_029779385.1 Actinomycetes bacterium
GCGGCATCACCATCTCGACCGCACACGTCGAGTACGAAACCGCCAACCGTCACTACGCGCACGTCGACTGCCCCGGTCACGCTGACTACGTGAAGAACATGATCACCGGTGCCGCCCAGATGGATGGCGCGATTCTGGTGGTGAACGCTGCTGACGGCCCGATGCCGCAGACCCGCGAACACATCCTGCTCGCTCGCCAGGTCGGCGTGCCTGCTCTGGTCGTGTACATGAACAAGGTCGATCAGGTTGACGACGAGGAAATCCTCGAACTGGTCGAACTCGAAGTTCGCGAACTGCTGTCGTCCTACGACTTCCCCGGCGACGATATTCCTATCGTCAAGGGTTCGGCTCTGGCCGCGCTCGAAGGCCGTGACGACAACATCGGTCGCGATTCGATCAACGCCCTGATGGCTGCTGTCGACTCGTACATCCCGCAGCCCCCGCGTCCGACCGACAAGCCCTTCCTGATGCCCGTTGAAGACGTGTTCTCGATCTCTGGTCGCGGCACCGTGGTGACTGGCCGTATCGAAACCGGCATCGTCAAGGTTGGTGAAGAAGTCGAAATCGTTGGTCTGAAGGACACCCAGAAGACCACCGTGACCGGCGTGGAAATGTTCCGCAAGCTGCTCGACCAGGGTGAAGCTGGCGATAACGTCGGCGCGCTCGTTCGCGGCATCAAGCGCGAAGACGTGGAGCGTGGCCAGGTTCTCTGCAAGCCCGGTTCGGTCAAGCCGCACACCGAGTTTTCGGCTGAAGTCTACGTGTTGTCGAAGGATGAAGGTGGCCGTCACACGCCGTTCTTCGCCAACTACCGCCCGCAGTTCTACTTCCGCACCACCGACGTGACCGGCGAAGTCGTTCTCCCCGAAGGCACCGAAATGGTGATGCCGGGCGACAACATCACCCTGTCGGTCAAGCTGATCGCTCCGATCGCGATGGATCCGGGTCTGCGCTTCGCCATTCGCGAAGGCGGCCGCACCGTCGGTTCGGGGGTTGTCAGCACGATCTCGAAGTAATATAGGCCGCGCACCGGCGGGGAGATTCGCTCTTCCCGCCGGTCGGTTTTTTGATCGGTCGGCCCGCTTTCTCCTCCGGGATGATGGGTGGGATGGCCGGTTTTGTTTTTGCTC
>JAKPAQ010000676.1 GCA_029779385.1 Actinomycetes bacterium
CGCGAACCTTGACCGGTTATGAGGCTTGGATTACCGGGGTTCGCCGCGACGAAAGCCCACTTCGCGCAGACACCCCGGTGGTCACCTGGGACGAAAAGAACGGCCTAGTCAAAATCAACCCGCTGGTCGATTGGTCGTTCGATGACCTGCTCGCCTACAGCCAAGAGCACGACATCATCATCAATCCCCTAGTCAACGACGGCTACCCGTCGATTGGCTGCGCCCCCTGCACCCGCAAGGTGGCACCGGGTGAAGATCCCCGTTCAGGCCGCTGGGCCGGATTCAACAAATCGGAGTGTGGTCTGCACACATGAGTGAACTTTCCCAACTCGAATGGCTCGAGTCCGAAGCGATCCACATCATCCGTGAGGTCGGCTCGGAGTTCGAACGCCCAGTCGTGCTGTTCTCCGGCGGCAAAGACTCCGTCGTCATGTTGCACCTGGCGATCAAGGCCTTCTGGCCGTCGCGAGTGCCGTTCACTTTGTTGCATGTTGACACCGGTCACAACTTCCCCGAAGTGTTGAAGTTCCGTGATGAGACCGTCGAGCGCTACGGCTTGCGCCTCGAGGTCGCTTCGGTGCAGGACTACCTCGACGACGGTCGACTGCGCGAGCGCACCGACGGCACCCGCAACCCACTGCAAACCCAACCGTTGCTGGACGCGATCGGCGAGCACCGCTTCGATGCGGTCTTCGGCGGCGGCCGCCGCGACGAAGAGAAGGCCCGCGCCAAGGAGCGCGTCTTCAGCTTGCGCGACGAGTTCGGTCAGTGGGATCCGCGAAACCAGCGCCCCGAGTTGTGGAACCTCTACAACGGCCGCCACCGCGCCGGCGAACATGTCCGTGTTTTCCCGTTGAGCAACTGGACCGAACTGGACGTTTGGCAGTACATCGCCGCCGAGAAGATCGAACTGCCGCCGCTCTACTACGCCCACGACCGCGAAGTTTTCACCCGCGACGGCATGCTTTTGGCCGTCGGCCCGTACTCGCAGCCGCGCGAAAACGAAACGGTCGAAACGCGACTTGTTCGCTACCGAACCGTCGGCGACATGTCCTGCACGGGCGCGGTCGCAAGTTCGGCAACTGACGTTGACGCGGTAATCGCTGAAGTCGCAGCCACTCGCTTGACCGAGCGCGGGGCCACCCGAGCCGACGATCGCATATCCGAGGCGGCCATGGAAGACCGCAAGAAGGAAGGCTACTTCTGATGAAGACGCTGCTTCGTTTGGCCACGGCCGGTTCGGTCGATGACGGCAAGTCGACCTTGGTTGGCCGACTGTTGTACGACTCCAAGTCGGTGCTCGCCGATCAGTTCGACGCCGTCGAACGCGTCAGCCGCGATCGCGGCCTCGAAACCGCCGACCTCGCGCTGCTGACCGACGGTCTGCGTTCTGAACGCGAACAAGGCATCACGATCGATGTGGCCTACCGCTATTTCGCTACCGCGGAGCGGTCGTTCATCCTGGCTGACTGCCCCGGGCACGTCCAGTACACCCGAAACACGGTCACCGGCGCGAGCACCGCGGACGTTGTCGTCGTCTTGGTCGATGCCCGAAATGGGCTGCAGGAGCAGACGAGTCGGCACTTGGCGGTTGCCTCGTTGCTGCGAGTCCCCCATCTAGTCGTGGTGATCAACAAGATCGATCTGGTCGACTTCAGCCAAGACGTCTACCGTGAAGTTACCGATCAAGTACTAGCTGCGGCCGCCGCGCTCGGCCTCAGCGATGTCACGACGATTCCGGTTTCGGCGCTCGCCGGGGACAACGTTGTCACCCGGTCGACTCGTACCGACTGGTATGAGGGTCCGAGCCTGCTTGAACACCTTGAGCAGCTCTCCCCCAAGGGTGATCCGCTCAATGAGGCGTTCCGGTTCCCGGTGCAACTGGTCATCCGCCCGCAGTCGGCCGCTGACCCGCAGTTTCGCGACTACCGCGGTTACGCCGGGCAGATTTCCGCCGGAACTGTCTCGGTCGGCGACGAAATCACCGTCCTGCCGTCGGGCCTCACCTCGACAGTCGAAGCGATCGATTTTGCTGGCACGTCACTGTCCACAGCCTTTGCGCCGCAGTCGGTGACCCTACGGTTGAGCGACGACGTCGACATCTCTCGCGGTGACCTGATCGTTGCCGCCACCGATGTTCCGGCGGTCACTCAAGACGTGGAAGGCACCGTCAGTTGGTTGGCCGAACGCCCACTCACCCCTGGCACCAAGGTGCTGGTCAAACACGGCACGAAAACTGTCCAAGCGATCGTGCGCGCTATCGGCGGTCGACTTGACCTCGACACGGCCACGTTGGTCCCGGCAGAGCGGCTGGAACTCAATGACATCGGGCACGTGACGCTTCGGCTCGCGTCGGCGATTGCTGCCGAGGAATACGCGAAATCGCGCGGCACCGGCGCATTCTTGCTCATCGATGGTCAAGACGGCACCACCCTGGCCGCCGGTATGGTTGGAGACCCACTTCTTTCCGCAAAGGCCTGACTTTGACTGGTTTACCGCTGACCCTGCAATTGGCCAATCGAAAGGTCGTGGTTGTCGGCGGCGGCAAAGTCGCCACCCGTCGCGTCTTCACCTTCGTCGAGGCTGGCGCGAACGTTCAAGTCATCTCGCCAGCGGTTTCCCAATCGTTGGCCTCGGCCATTGGTCGCGGCGAGGTCAGTTGGACTGATCGCGGCTATCAAACTGGTGATTTGGCCGACGCGTGGCTGGTGCAGACGGCGACCGGGATCGCTGCGGTCGATGATCAGGTTTTCGCCGATGCTGAAGCAAACCAAATCTTCTGCCTAAAGGGTGGGGACCCGCAAAAGGCAACCGCTTGGGCGCCGGCCGTGGCCCAGGTTGGCGACGTGACCATCGCGATCAGTGGCGGCGGTGACGCGAAACGCGCGACCGCCTTGCGTGACGAGGTGGCCGCGGCGCTGCACACCGGCGAACTGCCCCTGCGACATCGCACTCACCGAAAAGGTCAGGTTGCCTTGGTCGGCGGCGGGCCCGGCGATGCGGGCCTAATTACCGCTCGCGGTCGTCAACTCTTAGCTTCAGCCGACGTGGTCGTAATCGACCGCCTCGCCCCACAAAGCGTGCTGAGTGAACTGGCTGACGACGTCGAAGTGATCGACGTGGGTAAACAGCCCGACCACCATCCGATCCCCCAAGAGCAGATAAACGAAATCCTGATCGAACACGCCAAAGCCGGCAAGATGGTCGTGCGGCTCAAGGGCGGCGACCCCTACGTCTTTGGTCGCGGCGGCGAGGAACTGATCGCCTGCCGCGAAGCCGGCGTCGAAGTCGAAGTCGTCCCCGGCGTGACGTCCGCTATTGCGGTGGCGGCGGCGGCCGGAATCCCAGTAACTCACCGCGGGATTTCTCGGGGTTTCAGCGTGGTCACCGGGCACGAGGAGTTGGCTTCCCTCCCCCGCCGCTCAGACCACACGATCGTGCTGTTGATGGGGGTAAAACGTCTCGGCCAGACCGTCGCCGAAATGATCGCTGCCGGTCACGACGAGCAAACGCCGGTGGCCGTGATCGAGCGAGGCTTTTCGCCCACTCAGAAAACCACTATTGGCACGTTGGCAACGATCGCCGAGCTGGCGAGCGAAGCGAAGTCACCGGCGGTTGTGGTCATCGGCGACGTTGTTCGCCTCGCGCCGACGATTGACTAGCAGCCACCAAAGCCCAACGAACGGCAGAATCAGCGGCACATAGCCGTACCCGCTGCCGAAGGTCGACCAAACCGTCGACTCTGGAAACAGTTCGGGATCAAGCGTGGTGAGCAGGCCGATGCCGAGCACGCCGGCCAACTCGAACCCGATCGCCCAAGTGGCGACCCGACGGTTGCCGGTCGCAAGTGCCCACGTCGCCAAAATGTAGACAACGCCGGCGACGGCGGACAGTCCATACGCCAGCGGTGCCTCGTCGGCTTTGGAGACAAGTTGATAAATCGACCGTGCGGTCGCCGAGATCGCGAACACGGCGTACACCGCGACAAGCGCGCGACCAAAACCATACTGAGTGCCTGAATCAGCCATGTCCCAACCAAATCTGGTGTGTGCGAATCATCAAAATAGAAACCGTGAACATCGCGACCGCGACCACGCCGGTCCCCCAGCGTGACTTGTCGCCGATCCCCCAGAAGACGGCCAACGGCGGAATCAGCACCGTCGTAACCAAGTAAGAAAGGTAGAGGCCACGCTGCACGTCCGTGGGCGCTGAACCGACCGCGATGATCCCCCAAACCAACGCCACCACAAGCAATACCTCAAGCAACGCGATCGCGTAAAAAAGCGGATTGCTGAACTGGTACGACTTGACGGTATGCCAACTCGCGAAGATCCCAACGACTAGCGCTAGGACGGAGATCACGTAAACAAATACATCGGACATGTCATCGCCGAGTGTTTCACGCGGGCATAATTGCCCGGTGACTACCCCAACAGTGCTGATCGCGCCGGCGATGGCCGTTCCGTCGAAGTTCTATGCGCCGCTGGTGGCCGCATTCGACGAGCACGGCTGGCACGCGCGCGCACTGACGCGGCGCGGCTTCGAGCCCGACGCGCCCAAAGCGTCTCGCGAACACGACTGGTCTTTCGCCGACGAAATCGCCGACACCCAAGCGGCCGTGGACGCAGCAAGGGCCGACCGACCCGAAAGTCCGGTGGTCCTGCTCGGGCACAGTCTCGGTGGCCAACTTTCTGGCGGAGTCCAAGTCGGGCCGAGGCCCGCAGACGGACTTGTCCTCGTCGGCTCCTCACTCCCCCATATGGTGCACTACCGAAAGACCGGGATCGGCCTTGGCGTAATGGCCGCAACAATCCCGATCGTCACCCGGGTTCTGGGCCACGTGCCCAAGCCGTGGTTCGGTGCACCGGGAGCAAGAACGCTCATGTCCGAGTGGGGCCGGATGGTTTGGGACGGCACTCCCCCATACGAGATCGAACAACGCGCCCAAAAGCCGACGTTGGCTGTTCACTTGGCCGGCGACAGTTTCTCGGTGCCGGCCGCCGCTCGGCGGTTCGAGCGAATGATCGTCGAACCGCACGCACTCACCCGCTGGCGATACACGCGCGGGTTGACCCCGCCAGGGGGATCAACCCACCACGTGTTCTGGGTGCGCCACCCAGACCGAGTCGTCAAACAGATCGTCGACTGGTGGTCCGATCAGGCGAACGCTTCCGGTGGTGGGCAAGAGCACACCAAGTTGCGGTCGCCATAGGCGTTGTCGATTCGCCCGACTGGCGGCCAGTACTTGTCCTGCGTTTTGCCCGCTGGGAACAACCCGGCCGCGATCGGGTACTGGTGCTGCCAGTCAACGAGTTCAGCTGCCGTGTGCGGCGCGTTCACTAACGGATTGTCGACCGCGTCGAATTCACCAGCGCTGACCTGATCGATTTCGGCCCGGATCGCCAACATCGCATCGCAGAACCGGTCCAGTTCAGCCAGATCCTCAGATTCGGTCGGTTCGACCATGAGCGTGCCGGCCACCGGGAAGCTCATCGTCGGCGCATGGAAACCAAAATCGATTAGTCGCTTGGCGACGTCGTCGATGCTCAGGCCCGCGGCCCTGGTGATCTCGCGCAGGTCCAGAATGCACTCGTGGGCCACTAGGTCGTTTTCGCCCGAGTAGAGAACCGGGAAGGCGTTCGCTAGCCGCGAGGCGATGTAGTTGGCGTTCAGGACCGCCATGGAGGTGGCCTCGGTCAACCCTTCAGCGCCCATCATGGCGATGTACGCGAACGGAATCGCCAAGATGCCAGCCGACCCGAACGGCGCCGCACTCATAGTGCCCAGGTCGCCGCGACGAGCTTGGATCGGGTTGAACGGGTGCTTCGGCAGGAACGGCACGAGGTGTTCGCCGACTCCTACCGGGCCGACGCCCGGGCCACCGCCGCCGTGCGGGATGCAGAAGGTCTTGTGCAGGTTCAGGTGCGAAACGTCGCCACCGAACTGACCGGGCAGCGCGTGCCCGAGCAGCGCGTTGAGGTTCGCGCCGTCGACGTACACCTGTCCGCCAGCAGCGTGGACGATGTCGCACAGTTCGGAGATGCCTTCTTCGTAGACGCCGTGCGTCGACGGGTAGGTGACCATGATCGCGGCCAAATCGTCGCGGTGTGTCTCACACTGCGCCCGCAAGTCATCAAGGTCGACTTCACCGGCGTCTGTGGACTTCACGATCACCACGCGCATCCCGGCCATCACGGCCGAGGCCGCGTTCGTGCCGTGTGCCGAACTTGGGATCAGGCAAACGTCGCGGGCTTCGTCGCCGCGACTGCGGTGGTAGCCACGAATCGCCAGCAGGCCCGCGAACTCGCCCTGGGAGCCAGCGTTCGGCTGGATTGAGACCTGGGAGTAGCCGGTAACGGTCGAAAGCCAGTCTTCGAGGGTGCCGACCAGTTCGATCATTCCGGCGGCGTCCTCGGCCGGCACGAACGGGTGCAGGTTCGCGAACTCGGGCCAACTGATCGGTTCCATCTCGGTGGTCGCGTTGAGTTTCATCGTGCAACTGCCCAGCGGGATCATCCCCCGGTCGAGCGCGTAGTCGCGGTCGCTGAGGCGGCGCAGGTACCGCAACATTTGAGTTTCGCTGCGGTGTTCGTTGAACACCGGATGCGTCAAGATCTCGTCAGTGCGCAACCAGGTCGCGTCC
>JAKPAQ010000677.1 GCA_029779385.1 Actinomycetes bacterium
GGGTGTGGGAACCTCACGAACACATTGGCTCCGGTATCGCGAACGAGCCGGTTTCGTTCGCCTGGAACGAGTTGCTCAGCCGCGATGCACAGGCCTCCCGCGACTTCTTCGCGCAGGTGTTCGGCTACGAGTGGGCCGCGATGCCCGGGACACCTGACGGGATGGAGTACTTCACCGCGAAGGTTGACGGAAAAGACGTGCTCGGCGCGATGGACGTTCCCGCCGAGTTCCCCGCGGAGGTTCCGACGCACTGGCAGACCTACTTCGCCGTCGCCGACACTGACGACACACTGGCCCGTGCCGTCGCCAGCGGCGGAACAGCCCTTGGCCCCGCGTTCGACTCACCTTTCGGACGCATGGCCGTCATCGAAGATCCCCAGGGCGCCCGCTTCTCCATCATGCAGATGCCCTCCGCTTAGAAACCTCAAAGACTCAGAACGAAGATCGTTCTGAGTCTTTGAGGTCGGCGCCACGAGCCATCGCTGGTCGCTCGGTTGGTTGACCAACGCTGCCTGCCGCGCTCAGCTGTTGGTGTAGAGCTGGAACACGTTGGCGTAGGGGGAGCCGCTGCCGTTGTAGTCGATCGCCAGGCTGATCTTGCCGTCTGGGCTGACGATGACTCCGTCTGCACCGGCGGTCCAGCCTTGGCCGCCGATCCACCAGTTGTTCCCTTGCGCGTTGCTACCCTGCCCAATGACCACTGGGTAGCTCACTCCATCGACGGACAGCGAACCGGCGAACGCGAAGTTCAGTTCCGAGGGGTTGCCGTTGTGGTCGGCGTTCCCGCCGATCGCGGCTGTGCTCTGAGTGTCGAACCAGTTTGCCGGTCCCAACGAGTCCTTGCGTCCAGCCTCAGCCGTGATTGCTGTCGTCGAGGCTCCTGGCGTCGTCAGGTCGGTCGACGTTGTGACGCCGTTCCATGGCTGGCCACCCGTGATCGAGTACTGGTTGTCGAAAGTGAAGGTGACGTCGCTGACGTAGCCCGGGTATTGGCTGGTCGATCCATAGATCAACGTGACCGTATTCGAGTGATCTACGGTTCCGACCTGACCGCCAACTACGGGCACTCCGACGCTCGACGAGAAGCCGGCGCTACCGGCCGGATTCGGCACCACGGCTGACGTAGCACTTACACCGGTCACTGCCGACGCGGCTAGTGCTGTCGCGCCCACTGCAAGTGCGATTGCCTTCAACATTGGTTTCTCCTATGACCGAGTGCGGGGTTGTTGCGCCAACTGACGCACCCTGACTATCCCCGCACGCCGCTACAGGAAAACCGGATCAGTTTGCCGCATCGTTGCGGCATTCTTTGCCCGAGGACAACGGCACGCAAAGCCGCCTCGCGCATGACACTTGTTTGCCCGCACTGGTCGACCTTGAAGGTCAGATCGGATGCAAGGACCCGGCCGTACTCCATCGAGGACAGCCGTGCAGTTCTGGCGGATTGTGCCCTTGTGCTGTGCCGATTCTTGGCACATGATCACTTCAGCGTCACCCGCCCGCCGGCAGACAGGTTCGCGTGTTCGTGCTAGCGAACGCGTTCACTCCTTCGTACCGGTGCGGCCATCCGTGATCTTCCATCTGCGGAGCCACCCCTGAACCTGCTAATTTCACCCGCGTTCTTCGAAATGGGAGTCAGAGTGAATCGAAATTCGCGAGTCCTTATGTTGTCGGCATCCGTCATCGCGTCGGCAGCGCTGGTGCTGTCGGGGTGTGCGTCGACGACTAACGATGTGAGTCAGGGCGCAGGCAAGTCATCCGCGCCAGTCTCAAAGACGATCTCCGGATTCGACTTGCCCCAAGTTTTGGCAACGGCCCCAGACGGCAAGACCCTGTACGTGGCACAGAACGACGGGACCGTCGTGCTGATCAACACGTCCGACTACGCGAAGGCTGGTTCGTGGAATTCCGGTGTGACGGTACCTCTCGGAATTGCCGCGTCCCCAGACGGTTCGACCATCTACATGTCGAACCGAACCGCAGGAACCGTTCTCAAGAAGAAGCCCGAAACCGGCGCGAACACAGGATCCTGGTCGGTCGGATCGGGAACAAGCCCGGCGGGTATCGCGCTTTCGCCAGACGGTGCCACGATGTATGTCCCACAGAATGCTTCTGCAGGAATCGGTGCTGACAAGCTGACCGTCCGAACGGCGTCGAACGGCACGCTCCAGAAGACCTGGGACTTCGCCAAGGGCTCGCGGCCGAGGTCTGCCGCAGTGTCGCCAGACGGCACGCAGGTCTACGTCGCGCTTGAGGGCGGCAACCGAATCGCTGTCATGAATGCTGCTGACGGCAAGGAGGTGACGTCATGGGATTTGGCGTCGCTTGGTGCCACGACACCTGGGTATCTCGCGCTGTCAAAGAACGGCGATCGACTCTACGTAGTGACCGTCAATCCCACTGGCGTCTTGGTGCTGAACACCAAGGACGGCTCAGCCATCGAGAAATGGACGGACGGCTTCAAGTCAGCGTTCGGAATCGCCGCGGCCACGTGTGGTCAGACGGTCTTCGTGTCGGATTGGACCAATCCCGGCAACGTGCAAGCGGTCGACCAACCGAACCAGTGCGTTGAGACAGTCACCGTGACCGGTATCAAGCCCAACAGCGGTCCAGACTCCGGCGGCACACAGGTGACTGTCACAGGCAGCGGCTTCGTGGCGGGGGCGCAGGTGTCGCTCGGCGGCTCCGATTGTGCATCGGAAGCGGTTCAGTCTCCGACACAGATCACCTGCAAGACGCAGGCTGGGAAGGCGGGTCTGGTCGACGTCACGGTCAAGAACCCCAGTGGTGCAGCGGGAACGCTGCCGCAAGGATTCACCTACGTGTCAGCTGCGCTGCCCAGCGCACCGCAAGGCGCGACGGCTGTATTCGACAACAAGACGAACATCATCACAGTCACATGGAAGGCACCCGCGAATCAGGGCGGATCGGCGATCGTTCGCTACACGGCAACTGCCACCGACCAAAATGCCAAGACGCCGGACGTCAGTTGCACGACGCCAAACGGCACGACGCTGACGTGCAAGATTCAGGTGGGCAATCCCGGACCGCGTTACAACGTGACTGTCACGGCGACGAATAACGCTGGAACGGGACCGGCATCCGCTCCGCCGATCGACGTGAAGACCAAGTAGCGCCCGGCCCGTCGGCCTTCTTCAGCCGAAGAACGGATCGGCGAGGCTCGGGTCGCGAAGTTTGGCGGCCGCACCGGCGCCAACCAGCGGAAGCCCGGTCGGATCGATCAGGCCGAGCTGCACCAGTACGTTGGCTTGGTCCCAGTTGATGTGTTCGTAGGAGACCTTGCCGTCCTCGATGCCAACGATCACTACAAACACCACCTCAACTCGCTTTCCCGTCGGCTCGAGACCAGGAAGCATCCAGTCGATACGGGTGGTGTGGGTGAAGCTGATGATCAGTTCATCAACGAGCCGCTCTTCGCTGTAGGTGCGCGAGATGGTCTCGAACTCAACGTCAGGCGGGAAGAACTGACCGATCAGGCGGTTGGCGTAGAAGTCGCGGACGCCGTCTGCACCCTGCCCGCCGATCATCGTGGGGATGTTCACGATGTGCGGATTCGGTGCCATCGTCGCCAACGTGCCCTCGAGATCGCCCGCGGTTTCGGCGTCCATGTGGTCTCCGAATACCTGGTCAAGCCGTTCTTCCAGCGTCTTCTCAGTCATCGTGTCGCCTCGCCTAGGTCGCGTTGTTGGTTGTGGATGATGACGCTGACTTCAATACCTTGGAGGCAAGCTGCGCCGTCACGGCTGAGAGTAGTCCGCACGCTGCCCATCACTGAATTGCCGTAGCGAATCGTTGAACGGCTCGCATCGGCTGCATTGCTTCACTCAGAGTGGATTGATCAACATCGAGGGAGGCGCATGAAATCGCGATGGCCGACAGCGGCGGCGGTTGTGGCAGCCGCTGTGCTTCTCGGCGGG
>JAKPAQ010000678.1 GCA_029779385.1 Actinomycetes bacterium
GATCCGGTGCAGATGCGCTTCTAGCTCTTCCTTGGTTGCCCAAGCGGTGCCGTAAATGCGCTGGAGTTGCTTGTTCTTTTCGTCGCCGCGCCAATAGGCCGCGGCCGATCGCATCAGCTTGAATGCCGGGATGCGTTTGGTAGTCGGCAGGTGCGGCCCACGGCACAGGTCGCCCCACGCCTTCGAGCCGTCACGCTTGAGGTTGTCGTAAATCGTCAGACCGCCAGCGCCAACCTCGACACCCGCACCTTCGACATCGGCACCGGCTGAGGACTTCAGGCCGATCAGTTCGAGCTTGTACGGCTCATTCGCTAGCTCAATTCGAGCCGCGTCATCGTCGATAGGCCGGCGATCGAACTTCTGGCCCTCCTTGATGATCTTCTTCATTCGCGACTCGATCTTGACCAGATCTTCAGGTACGAACGGAACCTCAACGTCGAAGTCGTAATAGAACCCGTCCTTGATTGGCGGGCCAATACCGAGTTTCGCGTCGGGGAACAGTTCCTGAACGGCTTGAGCCATCACGTGTGCGGTCGAGTGGCGCAAGATATCTAGGCCATCGGCAGAGTCGATCGCGACGGGCTCGACCAGATCGCCGTCGGCCAACTCACGGGCCAAGTCGACGAGGTCGCCGTTCAGTCGGGCGGCGATGACCGCCGGGTCATCGGCGAACAACTGCCACACCTTGGTGCCAGGTTCCACCGCCTGCGGTGAATTGGAAACGGTCACGGACAGGCTCATTTGAAACCCCTTCTGAACTGGCGACCCCTACGACTGGGTGGCGCTCTTAGCAAACACCTTACCGACGACCCGATCTAGGACTTCGAGTTGACCTCATAGGAGGTGTTGATCGACTCGAAGAAGTTGACCAACTGCAAGGTGTCGTTCGCCGTGGCCATCCACTTGGCCGGGTTCGCCACGTTGAAGTGAGTGTCAAAACCGAGCTCTTCTAGCCGGCGATCAGCCAGGTACTTCACGTACTGGTTGATGTAGTCGGCGTTGAGCCCCAGGATCCCGTTTGGCAGCAGGTCTCGGTTGTAGTCCGCTTCCATGTCGACCGCGTCCAAGATCATCTGGCGAATCTCGTCGGCGAACTCTGGCGTTGCCACATCGGGGTTTTCTTCGAGCACGGTCAGAATCAGGTTGATGCCGAATTTGAGGTGCAGGCTCTCGTCGCGCACGATCCAGTCGATCAGCGAACCGAAGTTGCGCAACAGATTACGTTGACGAAAACTCAAAGCCACCATGAAGCCGGAGTAGAACCAAATCCCCTCCAAGATCACGTTGTAGGCGATCAGGTTTCGCACGAAGTCCTGCTTGCCTTCGGTGGTAGAGATGTCGAGAGTTTGCTCGGTCATTCGGGTGATGTATTTGACTTCGAACTCTTCCTTTCGCGCCATCGACGGCACGGTCACATGTGACTCGTAGGCCGCTTCGCGGTCGATCGGAAACGTCTCGAGCACGTACTCAAAACTCATGCAGTGGTTTGCCTCCTCCCACATTTGCTTGGCCAGGTAGAGGTGACATTCGGCCGCGTTCACATAGGGATACACGCCAAAAGCGAGCGCCTTGTTGACCAGCAATTCGTTCGGATTGAAGTAACTCATCAGGTGGGTCAGTGCGTGGCGTTCGTCGTCGGACATTGATTCAAAATCGCCGAGATCCTCCCCAAGTTGAATCTCGTTGGGAAACCACGTGTTCGCCACGGCTTGGTCATACAGGTCCATCGCCCACTGATAGGTGACGGGCTTTAGCAGTAGGCCTTCTTGAATGCCTGAGCCGAGAATGCTCATTTTTTTCTCCTAAAATTTTGGGTTGAGCGGGTTGGTCGAGTCACTGGCACGATTCGCAGTTGAGGCGCTCTTGCGGGTCGATCGGGCAGGTCTCGCCGTCTACGACCTCTAGTTCGACCACTTCGGTGGGCACGACTTGCTCGACGGGCTTGGCCACGGTTTTGGTGGCTGAACCGAACCCACGACGTGGCCCCGCAGACGAGGTGGTCTCAGCGGCCTTGTTGACCTTCACTGTGCTCTGCTCGGCGGTGTGCCTGGGCATCATGTGCAGGTAATAGGTGGTCTTGACGCCCTTTCGCCACGCGGCGGCATAAAGGTCGACCATGTTGTCGACTGAACGATCGGCAAGGTAAATGTTTCGGCTGATCGCTTGGTCGATCCATTTTTGAGCGCGTGCCGCAACTTCGACGAACGCGTGGGCGCTCAACTGGAAACTCGTGTGATAAACATCCACGAGGTGTTGCGGCACGCCCTCGACCTTGGAAAGATCCCCCTGATGGCGCAAGAGGTCCTCGCGCACCTTTTCCCAAAGTCCCAACTCGCGAAGATCCGCGACTAGGTTTCGGTTGACTTCCAGGAATTTGCCGGCGCTGGTGGCGCGAGCAAAAATCTGGCTGAACTGCGGATCCAACCCCGGCGTCGTACCGGCGACCAAACCAATCGATGCGGTCGGCGCGATCGCCAACAGAGTCGAGTTGCGGATACCGCCAGCAACTTTGGCCCGTAGCTGGTTCCAGTCGAGCCGTTCGGTGCGATCTATCTCCAGGGCCACACCGCGGTCGGCTTCGAGGTCGGCCAGCGTGTCGATCGGCACCTTACCCTTGCTCCAGCCTGACCCCTCGAAAGTTGGGTAGGCGCCGCGTTCGCGCGCTAGGTCGGACGAAGCATCGATTGCGTGCCAACTAATGAACTCCATCAGCCGGTCGATCAACTCATAGGACTGCTCCGATTCGTACGACCAGCCGAACCGCTCGACGATGTCGGTGAAGCCCATGACGCCCAGGCCTAGGGCTCGGTTTTGTTCGTTGGAGTGCTCCGATTCGGGTACCGAACTGATGGTGATGTCGATCAGGTTGTCCAGTTGACGAACCGCTCGCCGAACCGATGCGGCCAGCCGGTCCCACTCGACGTGAGCATCGCCGTGGCGACCCGAAACGTGCCGTGACAGGTTGATCGACGCCAAGTTGCAGACCGCCACGTTGTCCCGGTCTTGCGGGAGGGTGATTTCGGTGCACAGGTTCGACAGGTGAATCGTGCCGGTGTTGTTGTTCAAGGCGCGCGTGTTGATGGTGTCCTTCCAGGTCAGCCACGGGTGGCTGGTGGACTGCAAGGTGACCAAGATTGCCCGGTACTGCTCGCGAGCGCCCATCTTCTTGTGGCGCAGTTCGCCGCGTTCGGCCTGAGCAACGTATTGCGCGTAGCGGAGGCTGAACGCTTGGCCGGTCAGTTCAACCAGATCGGGAACGTCTAGCGGGTCGAACAGGTACCAAGGTTCATCGTTTTGGACGCGCAACATGAACTCGTCGCTGATCCAAACTGCGGTGTTCGCGGTCCGGGTGCGCCGATACGGGTCGCCGGAGTTTTGCCGCAAATCTAGGAACTGGGCGAAATCTAGGTGCCAGTTCTCCATGTAGAAACACAGTGCGCCGAATTTCTTGCCGCCGCGACTGATTGCCCGAAGGGTTGAATCGATCGTGTGCATGAACGGGATCGGGCCGGTGCTGGTGGTGTTGTTGGACCGGATCGGTGAGCCTTCAGAGCGCAGTTTCGTCACCGACAGGCCGATTCCGCCGGTGCCCTTGGTCAACCACATGACGTCGCGCACGCTCTTGGCGATGTGCTCAATGTCGTCTTCCATCTGCATGACGAAGCAGTTCGACAGTTGCGAGTACGCAGTTCCGGCGTTGACGAGCGTGGAGCCGGCCGCCAGGTACTCCAGTCTCGACATCGAGTCGTAGAACTCCAAGGCTGCGGACGTTGGGTCGGCCTCGTTCAGTGAAAGCCCCATCGCCACGCGCATCCAAAAGAACTGCGGAGTCTCAAGGGGCGTTCCGTCGGGCTCGACGATCATGTAGCGGGTGCGCATGGTCTGGGCGCCGATATAGCGCAGCAGGTCATCGCGCTCTGGGGCGAGCGCAGACCCCAATCGAGGCAGATCGAACAGTTGGGTCAACCGTGAATCGAGCAAACCGAGTTCAACGCCTCGAGTGATTGACTGCACGAACGCCGGACCGCACAGGGCGTTGACCTCGTCGCGGGTGACGCCTTCGCCGAAGATTTTCTTGTAGATGCTCTTGATCAGCAGTCGAGCCGCGATCGTGTCAAACGCCGGATCGTCCTTGACGTTTTGCAGCGCCACGTGGATTACGGCCTCGTCGAGCTGTTCGCTGCTGATGCCGTCGAACAAGGTGATTTCTAGTTCGGACCGCAATTGCGTTGCATGGGTTATCGGATCGGGCAGACCGAAGGCGGCCTCTTCAATAGATCTCGCAATCTCGTAGCCGTCGTATTGGACTTTGGTTCCGTCGCGCTTTACGACAGAAATATTTGAAGACATCTGCTCACCCCTCGTGAACGTGTGCGAACACAATCCGCTCGAACGAGGAAGAGGAGGGAACGCTGGCCAGCGCCAGTCGAGCCCTGGACCTTCCCACGAGGTCGCGGACCCTAGCCGACATCTGGTCGGCTAGGCACTGGCAGGTCTTCGGACTCGTGGGCGGATTTCTGCCTACTAAGTGTCGCTTCCCAGGCCCTAGAGCCCAGTGCTTTTGACACCGTTCGTTCCCACTTACCGCTGCGGGGCAGTCCCGGAATTACACCGGGTTCCCTCTTACGACGACTCCTTGTGACGGGAGCCGAACCAGCTGCTGTGAACACCATATACGGAAATCACATCGTTGTAAGCCACTACATCTAGTTTTTTCAGATTGCTGGCCGGATCAGGCCCACGGGCACGCCGCCGCCAAGAATTTCGCGGGTCCGAAGTCCAGCAATCGCTGTTTCGTCAACTCCGGGGCCGCTGGTTACGCCAAATCGATCGAGCGCGCCGACTAGCGCTGCGGCAAGTGGCCGCTCGCCGCCGTCACGAACTTTTAGCGCGATCGCGCGTCCGTCGGGCAAGGCCGCGGCATAGACCCCGTCGGCACCGTCCTTGGCGATCAACCCGTCGATCGCGCTCATCAACGTGGTGGTTGGCCGGTTAGTCCCTGCGATCAAGAAGGGATGGGCCGACATGGCGCGAGCGACTTTGGCTTCTGGCGAATCGGGCGCCTGCTGGGGTGCTGCGGCTAGCCGGGCAAAACCTCGAGCCAATCCGACCAGTGTGGTGGCGAACAGCGGGGCACCGCAACCGTCGGTGGTAGTGGCGGTGATCGGCTCGCCGGTGAACTCGGCCAAGGTTTCGGCTATCGCGAACTGCAATGGGTGTGTGGGCGCAAGATAACTGGCCGTGTCCCAGCCGGCGGCAACGCAGGTCAGCAGCATCGCCGCGTGTTTGCCCGAGCAGTTCTGGGTGATTCGCTCAGCCCCTCGCCCCGA
>JAKPAQ010000679.1 GCA_029779385.1 Actinomycetes bacterium
GATCGTGCAAGTCAAGCAACAGCGAACGCCACGCCGTTGATCTTGAACCGTGGTTCACCAGCAGGATCGCGGTGCGCGGACCAGGGGTTTCTCGCTCGTTTCGCGACACCGCCCGGGTGATCTCCTCACCGCCACCGTCGTTGCGTTCGCGATTGACGTGGTGCGGGCAGCCAGTTGGCTTGGTTGGCGACGCTTCGTTCATCAGGATTTGCCTCCAGTTTCGAAAAGGCCCCGAGGTGCTATTGAGGTGAGCCTAACCTCAATGGGGGTCACCATGCTGACAACATGTCTGGAACCGCCGACCGGTGCGCTAGTGGCAGGATTGCCCACGTGCTGACCTCGATCCACCGCTACCTAGTCAAGTCGTGTCGAGGCGAGTCACTTCAATCTGCGACGGTTGAACCGTGGGGGTTGGCTGGTGATCGAAGGTGGATGGTTTGTGAACCCGACGGCAAGTTCGTTACCGCTAGGACCGACCACCGGTTGCTGACGATCACCCCCGAACTGACTTCGGCCGGTTTGCGACTTCACGCGCCCGGGGTTGAGCCAATCGACGTGGCCACGCCCGAGGCCACAAACCAGGTGGGCGTTCGGATTTGGCAATCAGAACTGACTGCTGCGCCAGCGCACCAGGCCGACGACTGGCTGGCCGCGTTACTTGGGCGCAAAGTCCAGCTGCTCTACCTCGACGACCCGACCCGCCGCCAGACCGATCCGGCCTTTTCCGAACCGACCGATCGGGTGAGTTTCGCGGACGGCTATCCCCTGCTGCTGACCACCGAAGGGTCGCTTGCGGCACTAAACGAGGCGATCACCGCTAACGACAATTCGGCAGCCACGATCGAGATGAGTCGTTTTCGGCCCAGCGTGGTCGTCTCGGACACGGTCGCTTGGGCCGAAGATAACTGGCGTCGGATTCGCCTCGGCGACGCAACGTTTCGCGCGGTCAAGGGTTGCGCTCGCTGCGTGATGACGACACTGACGCCCAACCTTGTCACCGGGGAGGTGACCGGGTCGAAGGAGCCGACGCGCACCCTGGCGAAACTACGGCGGTTTGATTCGGGCGTCTGGTTTGGGGTCAACCTGATCCCCGAAACCGCTGGTGCCACGATCAGCGTCGGCGACGAGTTCGAAGTGCTCGAGTCGGTGCCGCCAGGCGCTGGTCCGCTGCGCGGGTGAGCGCCTCAGCAGTATCGCCTCAGCGGTATCGCCTCAGCGGAAGGCCGACTCGCCAGTCAAGGCTTTGCCGATGACGAGTTGGTGGACTTCGCTGGTGCCCTCATAGGTCAACACTGACTCAAGGTTGTTCGCATGTCGCATCATCGGGAACTCGAGGGTGATCCCGGCCGCGCCCATGATCGTTCGACAACTGCGAGCGATCTCGATGGCCTCACGCACATTGTTGAGTTTGCCGATGCTGATTTGTTCAGCGGTGATCTCATGCGCGTCCTTGAGCCGGCCAAGGTGCAGCGCCAACAGCATGCCTTTGCCAAGTTCGAGGGTCATGTCGGCGAGTTTGGCCTGAGTTAGCTGATAGGAGGCCAGCGGCTTGTCGAAAATCTGTCGATCCCTGGCGTAGGCGATGGTCGCCTCCAGACAGTCGCGGGCCGCGCCGAGCGAACCGAAAATGATGCCAAATCGCGCTTCGGTCAAACAGGTCAACGGCCCGCTCAGTCCCGCCGCGCCCGGCAGCATCGCCGACGCCGGCAGGCGAGCCTCTTCGAGCACCAGTTCGCTGGTCACCGAGGCCCGCAGGCTCAACTTGCGGTTGATCTTCGGCGCGGAAAAGCCGGGCGTGTTAGTCGGCACCACAAAGCCGCGGATGTCCCTGGCCGTTTCGCCGGTTTGCGCCCAAACCACGGCCACGTCGGCGACCGAGCCGTTCGTGATCCACATTTTGTTTCCGGTCAGGATCCAGTCGTCGCCGTCTCGCCTAGCTCGAGTCCTCATCCCGGCCGGGTTGGAGCCGAAGTCTGGTTCGGTCAACCCGAAGCAACCGATCGCAGTGCCGGCGGCCATCGCCGGCAACCACGTCTGCTTCTGTTCCTCACTGCCCCAGTGGTGGATCGCAAACATAGCCAACGACCCTTGCACCGAGATCAGCGACCGCAGCCCCGAGTCACCGGCCTCCATCTCCAGACAGGCCAGCCCGTAGGCGGTAGCCGACGTG
>JAKPAQ010000680.1 GCA_029779385.1 Actinomycetes bacterium
GCCCGTCGATCGACTGTGGGCGCCGCCATGTCGCGAACTCCTGTTGACTCCCCAGGTGCGCGAGCGCGCGGCCGAACTGGCAAAGGCGCACCCGAGTCTTGCTGAACTGTTCACTAAACTTTCGCAGGGGCACGCGGTCGAGGGGATGGAATCCTTGGCGCCAGTACTCGTCGGCGAAATGGAACTTTTTGTTGACTTGCTTCCGCCAGGTTCGACCGTTGTGGTGACCGATCCGGAGAGGATCCAAGCTAGAGCGGCCGACTTGTTCGCCACCAGCGACGAGTTTTTGGCCGCTTCCTGGGCGGCGGCCGCCGGCGGCGGTGAGGGGCCGATCGACATCGGTGCGGCAGGTTTTCGTGAACTCGAGGAAGTCCGTCAGCAGATAGCCGAGCGTGAACTGTCCTGGGTCGAGTTTTCCGGGTTTGCGCTGGCCGAGAGCCAAATCGTTTCGGCCGAATCGGCGCCCGAATACCGCGGTGACCTTGTCGCGGCGCTCGCCGACATCAAGGCCTTGCTTGTCGGCGGAAGCAAGGTGGTTTTGACCTCGGCCGCGCACGGCCCGGCACAGCGTTCGGTCGAGTGGCTAACCGAAAACGACGTGCCGGCCAAACGGCTGACCGGTCCGGTCGAGTTGGCGGCTGCGCCCGCGGGAGTCGTCCAGGTGGCTTGCGCCGAGTTGCGGCACGGATTCGTCTCGGCCGAACTCGCCCTCGCGGTGCTGACCCAAGACGATCTAGTCGGTCAGCGTTCGGTCGAACGCACTACCCGATCGATGCCGTCGCGCCGGCGTCGGCAGGTCGACCCGTTGGAGCTTTCTCCCGGCGATCCGGTCGTGCATGAACAAAATGGTGTCGCTCGCTACGTCGAACTCGTCAAACGAGTCGTTCACGGCGCGGAGCGCGAATACTTGGTACTTGAATACGCGCCGAGTAAACGCGGCCAACCTGGCGATCGACTGTTCGTCCCGATGGATCAACTAGATCAGGTCAGTCGTTACGTCGGCGGGGAGTCGCCGACGCTGGACCGACTCGGCGGCGGCGATTGGACTACGCGAAAGACTCGCGCGCGCAAGGCCGTCCGCCAGATCGCCGATGAGCTAATCAAGTTGTATGCGGCCCGTCAGTCGACGAAAGGTCACGCTTTCGGGCCGGACACGCCGTGGCAGGGCGAACTTGAAGACGCGTTCGCGCATATTGAAACGCCCGACCAGTTGGCCACAATTGACGAGGTAAAACGCGATATGGAACGCGTCGTGCCGATGGACCGACTGGTCTGTGGCGACGTCGGCTACGGCAAGACTGAGATCGCGGTTCGGGCTGCGTTCAAAGCGATCCAGGACGGCAAACAGGTCATCTTGTTGGTACCGACGACGCTGCTGGTGCAGCAGCACTACGCCACCTTCGCTGAACGGTTCGGCCAGTTCCCGGTAGTGATCCGCCCACTATCGCGATTCCAGACCGACAAGGAATCCAAAGAGACGCTGGCCGCGCTAGCCAACGGTGAAGTCGACCTAGTGATCGGCACCCATCGCCTACTCCAACCCGGGGTCAAGATCAAAGACTTGGGTCTGGTGATTGTTGATGAGGAACAGCGGTTCGGCGTCGAGCACAAAGAAGCGCTAAAGCACCTGCGTGCCGCCGTGGACGTGTTGAGCATGTCGGCCACCCCGATCCCGCGAACCTTGGAAATGGCAGTAACCGGCATCCGCGAGATGAGCACCATCGCCACACCGCCGGAGGAACGCCATCCGGTGCTCTCGTTCGTCGGCCCCTACGACGACCTGCAGGTTACCGCTGCGATTCGCCGCGAACTGTTGCGCGAAGGGCAGGTCTTCTATCTGCACAACCGCGTTCAAAGTATGGAGAAAGCGGCAGCCCGGATCCGCGAGTTAGTGCCTGAGGCGCGCGTGGCGGTTGCCCACGGCCAGATGGGCGAACAGCGACTCGAGGAGGTGATGGTCGACTTCTGGGAGAAACGCTTTGACGTGCTGGTCTGCACGACGATCGTCGAATCGGGACTGGACGTCTCGAACGCGAACACGATGATCATCGAGCGCGCAGACATGCTCGGCCTGTCGCAGTTGCACCAGTTGCGTGGACGTGTTGGCCGAAGTCGCGAACGGGCATACGCGTACTTCCTTTACCCGCCAGAGAAGCCGCTGACCGAGACGGCGCACGATCGGCTGACGACGATCGCTCAGCACTCTGAACTGGGCGGCGGTATGGCCGTGGCGATGAAAGACCTCGAGATTCGCGGCGCCGGAAACCTCCTGGGTGGTGAACAGTCAGGCCACATCGCCGATGTCGGATTCGACCTTTACATCCGACTCGTTGGCGAGGCGGTCGCCGAGTTCCGTGGTGATGGCCCGCCAGAGCGTGAGGTCAAACTAGAACTTCCGATTGAGGCGCATCTGCCGCATGCCTATGTGCCCAGCGAACGACTGCGACTGGAAATGTACAAACGGTTGGCCGACGTTCGTGAGGCCGGCGACGTGGCACAACTTCGGGCCGAGTTGTTGGATCGTTATGGGCCGCTCCCCGAATCGGTCGAAGCGCTCACCGAGATCGCAGTCCTGCGGGTAGCGGTTCGCGCCGCCGGCATCAGCGAGGTGACCTCGGCAGGAAGCAACATTCGGTTTGCCCCAGTGACGCTAAAAGAGTCGGGGAAACTTCGCGTCAATCGAATCTATCCGAAGTCCCTATACAAGGAAGCGGCCTCGGTGCTGCTTCTTCCTGCGCCGCGGGAGCCCGGCATCGGCGGCAAGCCGTTACGCAACCGTGAACTGCTCGACTGGGTCACTCGCGCCGTTGCCACCATCGTCGGTTGACGGTTTTGGGGCGGTCGTATTCGGCGTAGGCGTGGCCCCAAGTACCGGCAAAGATGCCAGCCCCGCGGGTGAAGATTCGCCAACCATTGGCGTGCCACTTCTGGGAACCAAACACCTTCCCAAACAAGGCGAATCCTGCGCCGGCGCCTAAACGGGCCAGACCGCCGACGGTGAGTTTTAGCCGAAGCAACCCTCTGGCGGTACGGCTGGACTCGGCGGCAAGATTCGTTCGCGACCAACTGTTCCCCATTCGGTAGGCGCGGCGCAGGACCCATTCGCGAGTCATTCGCTCGAGCGGCACGGCGTCGAATACGAGTGCCTCGCGGCAGAACCTAAATCCGAAACCTAACCGCTTGGCTTCATGGCTGAGCATCGTGTCTGAGCCGCCCGTTAGGCCGAAAGACTCGTCAAAGCGAAGTCCGGACTCGTTGAGTCTTTTCTGATCCAAAAGCAGGTTATTGGTGGCGACGATGTCGACTTCCGTGCCGGTCGGCAGGTCACGGCGCTCGAAGAACCGGCCGGCGATTAGCCAGGGGTCAGGCGTTTTGGCGAACTCCGATTTCACGCGGCCGACAACGCCAAATAGCCCTGGATATGCCATGAAGGTGGAGACCAAGTGCCAGAGCCAGTCGTGAGTTGGACGCTCGTCATCGTCGATGAAAACCAGCAGGTCAGTTCCGACTTCGCTGATTGCTCGGTTTCGCGCCGCGGCAATCCCAGGGGTCGGTTCGATGACATATTGCAGGTTGGCTGCAGCGAACTTTTCAACCATTTCCCGAGCTGAACCGGCGGCGTCATTGTCGACTACGAGGACTTGAGCTTGGCCCGCATACCGGTTCACTTGATCAAGCAGCGCGGGGATCGATTCGCCGATGTCTTCGGGTCGCAGGTAGGTCAACACTGCAATTGTCAGCGATGGATTTTCAGTCATCGATTCTGCCGGAGGCACTCCATCGCCCCCTGACTGGTCGAACTGGAATTCCCATGCGCTGATGGTAGCGACCTCTTGCGCCCGAGTGAATCGGTTGGCCGAGTACGCTGTTCAACATGTCGAAATCGCGTCTTGTTGTTTTTGGGTTTGCCGCCTTGTTGCTTGCGGCTTGTGGGCCAGTCCATCCCGGGTCGGCCGCAGTTGTCGATGGCAGCAAAATCTCGATGGCTCAGGTAAATGACTATGCCGAGCCGTACTGCATGGTTTCGCTGCTGAACGCGAATCAGTCCGGGACGACTTCGATCGACAATTCAATGATTCGCCGCCAAGCCGTCTCTGATCTGGTGATCGGAAGCGTCGCCGATTCGATTGCCAAAGAAAAGGGTTACAAGATTTCGGTGCCCAAAATGTCCCAGGCCGACCTCGCGCAGATAACCGAACTGTTTGGCAGCAACGCCGACGAGGTTTTGAAGCTGATTGAGGCCAACCAGCGCCTTAGTGCAATCGCGACCGAAGTTGCTAAGGACGCGGGCGTGAAGGTCCAAGATCAAGCCGCACTGCCGCAGGCCGGGTTTGAGCTGATCACTAAGGCCGTCGCGAAAGCAGATGTCTCTATTGATCCGCGATTCGGGCTAGACAACGACGTGCAGCCCGTGGCTGAAACCGGTTCGTTGTCCATTTCCTCGCTGCTGCGGGACGCGAAAGCTGCTGAGGATTTGCCCAAGCCGCTGCAATGCACTGCCTGACTTCCTGAAGTCCAATGAGCGCGCAGTTCGACCGCCTCGTGGCTGTGATGGCACAGTTGCGCGACGAATGCGCGTGGACTCAGCAGCAGACACACCAATCGCTTCGTCGGTACGTCATCGAAGAGGCTTATGAGGTCGCCGAAGCGATCGATGGCGACGACTCCGAACACCTAGCCGAGGAGTTGGGCGACCTGCTGATGCAGGTAGTTTTCCATTCCGCAATCGCTGAATCTGACGGCGAGGGCTGGGCGATTGCTGATGTGGTGGCCGCGATCACCGAAAAGTTGATCCACCGAAATCCCCATGTATTCGGTGACGTCAAGGTTTCGTCAGTTGACGAGATAGATGCGAACTGGCAGCGACTCAAGGCCGAGTCCAAACCCCGCTCGTCGCCAGTGGCGAAAATCCCGGCCGATCTGCCTGCCATGTTGGCCGCGTCTAGGGTGCTTCGGCGGACCGAATCGCCGATCGAAGGCGACGACATTGGCTCGCAGATGTTGCGGTTGGTCGCCGAAGCCGAGGCCGCCGGCCTTGACCCCGAAGTGCAATTGCGGGCCGCGGTGAACCGCCACGGCGGCCACTGAGCCGGTCAATTCGGCGAGCCAGATCCAGGAGCTAAACCGTCAGCGTTAGGCTGTCTACTGCTCGAATAACTGTCCCAAGACTTGTACCGAGGAGTGGCTGTGGCCATCATCGACGACGTTGCTGCACGCGAAATTCTGGACTCTCGGGGTAACCCGACCGTTGAGGTCGAGGTTCTCCTCGATGACGGTACTTTGGGCCGTGCGGCGGTGCCTTCAGGTGCCTCCACCGGTCAGTTCGAAGCAGTTGAGTTGCGTGACGGGGGAGCACGTTACGGCGGCAAAGGCGTCCTCAAAGCGGTCGAGGCGGTCAACACTGACATCGCCGCGGCACTAGTTGGCTTCGAAGCAGACGACCAGCGCGCCATCGACGAGATGATGATCGATCTGGACGGCACCGACAACAAGGCTAAGTTCGGCGCAAACGCCATCTTGGGCGTTTCGCTTGCGGTTGCTCAGGCCGCCGCCGAATCGGCCGGACTGCCGCTGTTCCGCTATGTCGGTGGACCGAACGCCCACGTGCTGCCGGTGCCGATGATGAACATCCTCAACGGTGGCGCTCACGCCGACTCCAACGTCGACGTCCAAGAATTCATGATCGCGCCGATCGGTGCGGACTCGTTCGCCGAGGCGTTGCGCCAAGGCACCGAGGTTTACCACGCGTTGAAGGCCGTGCTCCAAGAACGCGGACTGTCGACCGGACTTGGCGACGAGGGCGGATTCGCCCCGAACCTCAAGAGCAACCGCGAGGCACTCGACCTGATCACGATCGCGATCGAAAAGGCCGGACTCAAAGTCGGTAGCGATGTCGCCTTGGCGATGGACGTGGCCGCCAGTGAATTCGCCTCGGGCGGTACTTACACCTTCGAAGGCGCGAGTAGGTCGGCCGCCGAAATGATCGACTACTACACGGACCTAGTCGATTCCTACCCGATCGTCTCGATCGAGGACCCGCTCGACGAAGAGGACTGGGCTGGTTGGCAGGCGTTCACTGCTGCCGCTGGCGACAAGGTGCAACTTGTTGGCGATGACTTGTTCGTGACGAACGTCGAACGGCTCAGCCGCGGCATCGCCGAGAAGTCCGGTAACGCCATGCTCGTCA
>JAKPAQ010000001.1 GCA_029779385.1 Actinomycetes bacterium
CGCGTACGCGGTCGATTACCCGGCGTCCCTTGATTTCGCCACCGCCGCCGACGGCGTGATCGACGCGCGAAACAAGGTCATCGCCACGTCGAACGCATGCGCGGCTCCTCACCTTCTCGTGGGTAGCTTTGGGTGTAGTCCGCCCAGGCAGAGGTAGATCATTGAGGTCAGTGTTCGGGCGGAGTGGTGGCCGTAGCCGCGGGCGTTGATGAGTCGGATTTTGGCGTTGATGCCTTCGATGAGGGCGTTGGAGAGGCCGAGTTCGACGGCGGCGATGATGGCTTCGAAATGTTGCTGTAGTCGTTTGCCGAGTTCGGTGAAAGCTGGGATGCGGCTGCGTTTGGCGGCGGTGATCCAGGCCTTGAGTAGCTGGCGGGCGACGCCGGGTTCGTGCTTGTGTCGGTAGAGGTCGCGAAGTTGTTCTTTGAGGGCCCAGGCCCGGCCGACGTGGCGGTTTGCGCGGGCGATCTGGTTGACCAGGTCCCGTTTGTTGGCGGTGAGTTTGTTCTCTCCGGTGCGCAGTGCCCATCGGGTCTTGCGCCACTGCGCCGAAGTCATGATGACTTTGTTCGGTCCGCTGGCGGCGGCGGCGAAGACGCGGTCCAGTGCTCGGTTGAGCCATTGCATGATGTGGAACGGATCGAAGCAGATGGTGGCTTCCGGTAGGTGGGTTCGGGTGGCGCCGCGGAAGGCTTTGCTCACGTCCATGCTCACTGCAGTGATGGTTTCTAGTGTCGAATCGGGTTGTTGTTCATAGAAATTGGCTAGTGATTGTTCGCTGCGTCCGGGCTGGATATCGATGACGGTGCCGGTGTCGTGGTCACCGACGATGGTCAGATATTTGTGCGGGTGGCGGTAGCAGATTTCGTCGACGCCGATTCGGTACAGCGTCTGCAGGCGGCGCTGGTCGAGCAGTTCATCGACACCGCGATTGATGATGGCGGTGACCGATTCCCAGCTGCACCGCATCAGTGTTGCCACGGTGGTGCGGTCGGTGCGTTGGGCCAGCCAGAGCACTGTGTCTTCGAAGTCTCGGGTGAATCGGGCAACCGGGCGAGCCCAGGGCACCTGTTCGGTGACGATGCCGCAGCTCGAGCAGTTCAGGCGGCGGATGTCGTAGACCAGCCATAGTTTCTTGCTGGCCATATCGACATGGCGCCAGCGTCGGCGCCGGCGGTCATAGCCGGCCCGGATACGTTTGCCGCAGGGGCAGCGCAGTGAGCGGGCTTTGAGTCGGACGGTGACTTCGATGTCGCGATCGCCGATGGTGACGTCGGTGACGTTGGCTCCGGGGACCTGAAGTATTCGGTTAAATGCAGTACTGACGCGCACGCGGATCGTTCCTGGCGGTTGAGGTTGGTGTGGTAACCCCGAAACCTAGAGGGACACCGCGTGCGCGTCCCTCATCTACCCGGCGACACGCTCAAAACCTCAGGGGCACAACCAAAAACTACCTCTGAACAGCACAAAGGCGCCCACGAAAACCCGTGGAGCGCCTCATATGTTCGATACTAATAACCGGGTCTGA
>JAKPAQ010000013.1 GCA_029779385.1 Actinomycetes bacterium
GGCGAACAGCGCCTGAACTTCCAAGAACTCCTGATCGTCGACGATCGCCTCGATGACGGTGCGGATGTCGTAAGGCTGGTTCGCCGAATCAGGGATGAGCGTGTCGAGCGTCAAATCCAAGTCAGTCGGCTCAAGGTCAGCGACCTCGGCGAACGGCTCTGGCTCCTCCATGTTGTTCTGCGGCAGGTAGGAGATCAGCGCCTTGACGTACTCAAGAGCGTCGGACTCATCGGCGGCCAGGTAGTGCGCGTTTCCACTCTTCGTGTTGTGCGTGCGACCGCCACCGAGCTCTTCCATCGTGACGTCTTCGCCGGTGACCGTCTTGATGATGTCTGGGCCAGTGATGAACATGCCCGAAGTTCCGTCAACCATGATCGTGAAGTCGGTGACCGCAGGGGAGTAGACGTGGCCGCCAGCGCAGTTGCCCATGATGAGGCTGATCTGCGGGATGACACCCGAAGCGTGCACGTTCCGCTTGAAGATCTCGCCATACAAACCGAGAGAAACGACGCCCTCTTGGATTCGCGCGCCCGCGCCCTCGTTGATGCCGATAATCGGGCTGCCCGACTTGATCGCCAGATCCATCACCTTGGTGATCTTCTCGCCGTAAACCTCGCCGAGGCTGCCGCCGAAGATGCTGAAGTCCTGCGCGAAGACGCAAACCTGGCGGCCGTCGATCGTGCCGTAGCCGGTGATGACGCCGTCGCCAAGGGGACGGTTCTTATCCAAGCCGAAAGCAGTGGCGCGGTGCCGGGCCAGCGCATCAAGTTCGACGAAGGAACCTTCATCGAGAAGCTCTTCAATCCGCTCGCGGGCACTCTTGCGGTCACGAGCGTGCTGCTTCTGTGCGGCGCGCTCTGCAACTTCAACAGTTGCCTCGTGGTGGCGGCGTTCGAAATCTGCAAGCTTTCCGGCCGTGGTGTGGAGGTCGTCGTGGACCGCCATTTCGGTATCGGCAAGGGCGTCGGTCATGGCGTCCACCTTAGCCGGGGCGTTCTCGGCTGCCTGTGCCAAGGTGGCTGTTATGACTGCCCTACTGGACGCCCGCCGACTAGCCGACGCTGCGAGCGGCTTCACGATTGAGGTCACCGACCAGACCGAGAGCACCAATGCCGATCTAGCGGCCGCGGCAAGAGCAGGCGCCGCAGAGTGGACGGTACATACGACCGACCATCAGGTTGCCGGCCGAGGTCGATTGGATCGGACCTTCACCATGGCGGCGGGAAAAGGGATCGCGGTCTCAGTGCTGGTTAGGCCCAGCGAGGTTCCGCCGGCCCGCTGGTCATGGTTGCCACTGGTGGCCGGGTTGGCAGTACTGGACACTGTCGGTGAATTCGGAGTCACAGCTGGCCTCAAATGGCCTAACGATGTGCTCGCCGACGGTAAACGCAAACTCTGTGGCGTCCTAGTTGAGCGGGTAGAGACGACCCAGGGCCCGGCCGCGGTGATCGGGATCGGCCTAAATGTCGCACTTGATGCGGGTGACCTGCCGGTAGAGACCGCCACCTCGATGCTGCTCGAAGGATCACGAAGCGTCGACCGCAACGAGGTTCTGCCGACCTTGTTGGCAAACCTGCGAATCCGAGTCGAACAATGGCGCGACCCGGCCCAGTTCGAGGCACTTTCAACCGACTTCAGTACGGCCTGCGCCACCATCGGCCAACAGGTTCGAATCGAGCGCTCAGATGGCTCCCAAGTGTTCGGTCTGGCAACTGAGATTGATGCCGATGGCTGCCTCGTGGTTGACGGTGTGGCTTGGTCTGCCGGCGATGTAACGCATCTTCGACCCCAGTAGCCGCCTATATCGCGGCACGACGTGGGAAACTATCGCCATGCTCTCCGAGAAGTTGCTCCTAGACGACGAGGTCGTCCAAATCGAGACCCGCACCCACGTGAAGGTGCTGATCATTCCGTTCCTGCTCGGCTTGGGTTTGATGCTCGCGACTGGTTTTTATCTCGGACTGGTTGGTAATTCGGCTGGCGGTGCCCCCCGGTGGGCCGGGCTGGCAGTTGCGGCGCTGCTGTTGTTCTGGGTGACGGTCTACCCGTTTTTGCGTTGGCTCACCTGGACTTACACGTTGACGAACCGGCGCCTGATTGAGCAAAAAGGAATCCTGACCCGCAGTGGCCGAATCATCCCGCTGGCCCGGATAAATGACGTCTCGTACGAAAAGGGACTCGTCGATCGGATGTTGCGGTGCGGCACGCTGATCATTCACGACGCCAGCCAGCAAGCGGGTCTTGAGCTTCACGACATCCCGCAAATCGAGGACCTGCATCGTCAGATTTCACGGTCGATCCTTGACACGCACGCCCCCGAGATGGGTCGCGATGAGCAGCATTGATGACACTCCGCTGGTCGACCTGATTTTGGCCGAGCAGCTTCAGTACACGAACACCGAGACCGCAGAGCGGGCCGGCCTAACCCTTGAGCAGGCGACTCGGTTGTGGCGCAACCTCGGCTTCCCTGATCCGGGAGACGAAACCGCTTTCGGGGAGGCCGATGTGACCGCGGCTGCGGTCGTAGCGTTAGCCGTCGAACACCAGATTCTCGACGAAGGAACGGTGTTTCGACTCACCCGTGCACTCGGTCAAACCATGTCGCGGTTGGCTGACTGGCAAGTGTCCATCCTGGTTGACCAGTTGGAAGCCGATATTGAGAGAGGCAAGTCGAAAAGTCGGGCGGGTGCCGCCCTGGATTTAGCATCGAACGCAGTGCCCGGGTTCGAGCGACTGATGGTCCACGTGTGGCGCCGCCACCTCGCGGCCGCGGCCTCGCGGCTGACTGCTTTGGGTGAAAACGACCAGGCCTTGCTGTCCACCGATATGACGGTCGGTTTCGCTGACCTGACCCGATTCACCGCCCTGTCGAACCGGCTCGATGACGAAGAGTTGGCCCTCGTAGTCGAGGAGTTTGAGACTCGGTGTGGCGACATCATCACCGCTGGTGGCGCCCGAGTCATCAAAACTCTCGGTGATGCCATGTTGTTTGTTCATCCCGATCCGGTGGCCGCGACCCGCATCTCGTTGGAGGTCATTTCTGGGCTTAGTGTGCGGCCGCAGTTGCCTGCCGTCCGAGTCGGCTTGGCGACCGGAAGTGTGTTGAGCCGGTTGGGGGACGTGTTTGGCCCGCCGGTGAATCTAGCGGCCCGGCTGTCCCAAGTGGCCAGAGCAAACCGAGTCCTCGTCGATCAGGCGACTGCCGACAAGTTGGGCGATGCCTTCGACACGCGAACAATGCCGCCGCGCCTGATCAAGGGATTTGGGAACCTGTCGCCGATCACGGTTAACGAACGCCGCTCGTTCCGAGCTCGGTGAATTCGCCTAGGCTGTGCGCGTGACGACCCCAAGAATCAGCCACGATGTTGCCGTCATCGGTGGCGGCCAGTTGGCCCGGATGATGCAACCCCCAGCGATCGCGTTGGGGATCCGGCTGGCGCTGCTGGCCGAAGACGACGATGTTTCAGCCGCGCAGGTTATTCGCGACTATGAAGTGGGCGACCACACGGTTGCTGCTGACCTGCGCCGGGCCGTTGGCGATGCGCCGGTGGTCACCTTCGACCACGAACACGTACCTACTGACTTGTTGCGGGGACTCGACGCCGACGGACACGCTTGCCGGCCAGGCCCCGACGCGCTTATTCATGCCCAAGACAAACTCGTAATGCGCCGCCGACTTAGCGAGTTGGGTGTGCCGTGCCCGCGTTGGGCGCAGGTCAAAACGCCGGCCGAGGTCGCCGAGTTTGGTTTCCCGGCGATCGTGAAGACCGCTCGCGGCGGCTACGACGGTAAAGGGGTTTGGAAGGTCGATTCGCTCACGGATCTGACCGAACCGTTCGAAGCCGATGCGGACCTGCTGGTTGAGGAGTTGGTGGATTTTAGCCGCGAACTTTCCGCCCAAGTGGCTCGCAGCCCATCGGGAGAGATCGTCGAATACCCAGTCGTCGAGTCGCGTCAGAAAGACGGTGTTTGCGCCGAAGTAGTCGCCCCAGCACCAAACCTTGATCCGACGCTGGGGGAGAAGGCACAAGCCATCGCCCGCACGATCGCCGCTGAGCTTGGCGTGGTTGGGATGCTTGCGGTCGAGTTGTTTGAAACCAAAGACGGTCGAGTCTTGGTAAACGAATTGGCGATGCGCCCGCACAACACCGGCCACTGGTCAATCGACGGGGCCATCACCAGTCAGTTTGAAAACCATCTGCGAGCAGTCTGTGACTTGCCGCTGGGTTCGACCGAGCCGCGCCAAGAATGGTCGGTGATGGTCAACATTCTTGGTGGTCAAGTCACCGATCTTGAGGCCGCGCGAGCCCTTGCCTTGGCTGCCGAAACCGACGTAAAAATTCACCTGTATGGCAAGGCGGTCAAACCCGGTCGCAAAGTAGGCCATGTCACCGCGGTTGGTTCAGAACTTGAAGAGGTGCAGCGTCGGGCCCGGCGAAGCGCCGCACTGTTGACGAATGGAGAGCAGCCATGAGCGCACGCGTTGGAATCGTGATGGGGTCAGATTCGGATTGGCCCACAATGCAGGCCGCCGCGACTGCGCTGGCCGAGTTTGGCATCGAATATGAGGCCGATGTGGTCTCGGCTCACCGGATGCCGGTCGAAATGATCGAATATGGGCGCAGCGCTCACGAACGTGGCCTCGAAGTGATCATCTCGGGTGCGGGCGGCGCCGCCCACCTTCCGGGAATGCTCGCCGCGGTGACGCCACTGCCGGTCATTGGTGTGCCGGTACCGCTGAAGTACCTCGACGGGATGGACTCGTTGCTGTCGATCGTGCAAATGCCAGCGGGCGTGCCGGTGGCGACTGTGGCAATCGGCAACGCCCGAAACGCTGGCTTGTTGGCGGTGCGCATTCTCGCTGCCGGCGACCCTGAACTAACCGCCAAGATGCTCGAGTTCCAAGAGGCCTTGGCCGAGGCCGCTCGGGCCAAGGGCGCAGCAGTTCGAGAAGGCTGAGCGCCGGCGACCTACACCGCCGTGAAGTGGCTAGGTCTGGTCGCCCCGGCTAATCGTCCGATCAGCGCCCGACCTAAGATTTAGGCGGAAATCCTCGTTTCAACCCCGGGAGTGTGCTGTGTCTGATTTCTTCGCGTTGTCCGAAGAACACCAAGCGATCCGCGAAGCGGTCCGCAACGTCGCTGAAGCCAAGATCGCGCCGTTCGCCGCTGAAGTTGACGAGGATGCTCGTTACCCGCGCGAAGCGAACGAGGCTCTCGTGGCAGCCGACTTCCACGCCCCGCACGTTCCCGAGCAGTACGGCGGAGCCGGCGCCGACGCGCTAGCAACCGTGCTGGTCATCGAGGAAGTCGCGCGCGTCTGCGTTTCCAGTTCGCTCATCCCGGCGGTAAACAAGCTGGGGTCGCTGCCGGTGCAGATTGGTGGCAACGAGGAGCTCAAGGCCAAGTACCTGTCGAA
>JAKPAQ010000015.1 GCA_029779385.1 Actinomycetes bacterium
GAACCGATCGTCGGACATTCAAGTACCTCGCTCAGGGGTAGATCGCCAAGAAGAAGAACGAGGCGAACAATACGAGGTGAACCCCACCTTGCAGTCGAGTTGCACGTCCTGGGACAACGGTGAGAACGCCGACCGCCACCGTGAGGGCGAGCAGCACCATCTGGGTTGGGTTCAGTCCGAGCAGGAGCGGGCCATTTAGCCCGATCGATGCCAGGGCAATGGCCGGGATCGTTAGCCCGATGCTGGCCATCGCCGATCCGTACGCGAGGTTGAGGCTGGTTTGAACCCGATTGCGGCGGGCCGCTCGAACGGCCGCGAGGCCTTCCGGCATGAGGACCAGCAAAGCGATGACAACGCCGACGAATGACTGCGGGAATCCCAGGCTCGCGACGCCACTTTCGATCGCTGGCGATTCAACCTTCGCCAATCCAACAACAGCAACCAATGCGACCAGCAACAGGCCGACGCTCTTCATCGCCTCGCGTCCGGTCGGGCGATCTGCGCCGTCGTCCGCCGCGACGTCGACCTCCGCGCCGCTCGACTCATCGATCGTGGTCTCGACCGCCGCGACCGTGGTGCTTCCCGATGCGATCAGGTCTGCTTCCTCGACCGGCATGAAGAAATCGCGGTGCCTCACGGTCTGAGTGGTGATGAACAGCGCGTACAAGACGAGCGATGCGCAGGCAGCGAAGGTGAGTTGGGCGGGCGAGAACTCCGGGCCCGGCCGACTCATGGTGAAGTTCGGAAGCACCATCGTGAGCCCCGCGAGCGCGGCAACTGTCGCAAGTGCGGCACCTGCCCCCTCGGCGTTGAAGATGGCCATGCCGTGATGGCGTGTACCAATCCACAGAGCGAGGCCGACGATGCCGTTGGTCGTGATCATGACGGCGGCGAAAACGGTGTCCCGTGCCAGCGTCGAAGTTTCTGGTCCACCCGACACCATCAACGTCACGATGAGCGCAACTTCGATGACGGTAACCGCGACCGCCAGCACGATGGATCCGAAGGGCTCACCAACTCGGTGTGCCACGACCTCCGCATGATGGACGGCCCCGGCAATCGCACCGATCAGGACGACGGCGATGATCGCCACCACCACCCCGCCGGGCTTGCTGCCCCACGTCAGCGCCAGGACAATCGCCGCGACGATCGGAATGACGGTTGTCCAGGAGGACCTCAGAAGTTTCGCCCGTCTGCCACCTGAGGGCCCGCTGTTTGTCTCGTTCACAGCGCCAACGAGTCGCGCAGCAGGCGCCGCAGGATCTTCCCTGATGCTGACTTGGGGATCGTGTCGGTAAACGTAATCGAGTCAATCTGCTTGTAGTGCGCAACCTGGTCGGCAACGAACTTCTTGAGATCGGCTTCGCTGACTTCTTGGCCGGGCTTGAGGACAACATATGCGGCGGGAACTTCTCCCGCACGATCATCCTGCCGCCCGACAACTGCCGCATCGGCAACGGCGGGGTGCGTGAGTAGCAGCGCTTCAAGTTCCGCGGGGGCGACCTGGAATCCCTTGACCTTGATGAGTTCCTTGAGCCGGTCAACGACGAACAGATGGCCATCGGAGTCAATGTGTCCGATGTCGCCGGTGTGCAACCAACCATCGGCATCGAGACACTCGCGGGTCGCTGACTCGTTGTTCAGATACCCCGGCATGACCTGTGGACCGCGAACCCAAATCTCGC
>JAKPAQ010000069.1 GCA_029779385.1 Actinomycetes bacterium
GGTGGCGAGCAGGGATCAGCCAAGCCAGCCAGCGAATAGGCCGGCCGGGTAGGGGTCAAGCGGTTACCACCACTTTGGTGCCGATTGGCGCCCAATCCCACAGGTATTTTGCGTCTGACTTTTCTTGCCGGACACAACCGGCTGACAGTGGTGTACCCAATTGCTCGACGGTCTGTTCCATTTCACCGTTGTTGTAGATCGGAATCGCGTGGAATCCGATTGGCGCACGGTAACCGGTGGCGAATCGGACAAAATACTCCATCGTGCCGGTGTAATCGAAACTCGTTGCCTGTCGCTGCTTTGACTGAACCGAGTATGTGCCCGGCTGGAGGTTGTCGAACCGGCTTCCGGAGACTAAATAGCTGCGTTCGACTGCGTTGTTTTCCTCGATCAGCCAGACTCGCTGATCGGACTGGTCGAAAACGATCCGGCGGCCCGAGCCCGAGCCCGCAGGTAACGGCGGAACTATCGTCTTGGCTTCTGCCGGCTCGGTCCCAGCCGCGGTGGTCGCCGCTGTTGTTGGTTCGACGGTGGGCACAGTTGCCGCTTCGGTTGCGGCCGCTGCTGCCGACTCGATAACCGCCGCAGCAGTTGCCGTTGCTGCCGCCACGGACACATCTTCGACCGGATCAGGGGCCGGCCGAAAGATGGCTGCGCCAACAATGATCGCTGTAAGCGTGATCGCCCCAGCCAGCAAACCAACGCGACCAAGACGCAGTTTTGCTCTTGGCGCTGGCTCCGGCTCAAGCCTCATAGGCTCGACGTTAGGCCAGATCTTGCGGCGATGGCCGACCTCGAGGTTCGTCCGCGTGGCGGAGTCATCGTATTCGGGGCCGATCGGGGGTAAGTCGCTCATTTGCCAGAAATCAACACCTGAGCGATCGCCCGGTACGCGTCGGCGCCCTTATGGTTCTTGGCCGTGCTCAAGATCGACTGACCGATCGCCGGCGCTTCGGCGAACCGGATCGTCTTGGGGATCGCCGGCTCGAGGACAGGTAGTTCGTAGGTTTCGCCGATCGCGGCCAACACATTGCGCGCGTGGGCGGTGCGGCCGTCGTACATCGTCGGCAACACGCCACGAATCACGAGGTCAGTGTTGATGAATTGGCGAACGTCATGGATCGTGTCGAGCAATTGGCCGACGCCGCGGTGCGAGAGGGTTTCGGCCTGCAGCGGGATGAGCACCTCGTCAGCGGCTGAAAGTGCGCCAACGGTGAGCACGCCCAAAGCCGGCGGGCAATCCAGCAGGATCCAGTCGTAGTCGTCGGCAACTTTGGCCAGCGCCACTCGAAGTCGCTGCTCGCGTCCGGTACGAGTTACGAGGTTCTCCTCGGCTTCGGCTAACGAAATATTCGCTGCCAGCAGGTCGATGCCCTCTTCGGTGGTGACAATCGCATCGGCGGCCGTGGCCTTACCCAAAAGCACTTCGGCAACAGTCGTGTCGATCTCTTCGGGGTCTAAGCCCAAAGAGAACGTCAGACTGCCTTGGGGGTCGAGGTCGACCAGTAGTACTCGCTGTCCGGCCTCGGCCAAAGCCGCACCAATCGAGGCAACACTAGTGGTCTTGGCGACGCCGCCCTTTTGATTCGCAAGCGCAATCGTGGTGGTCACCCTCATATTCTGCCATTGACCTAGTGCGCCCCGACCGCCGTGACCGATCCGAGCGAAGCGGCCGCCGAGCGAACTGGCATGCTAAGCCAATGACGAGGACAGCCCTGATCACTGGCGCAACTGCCGGAATTGGTAATGCTTTCGCTCGGATCCTTGCCGCACGTGGCACCAATTTGGTTCTCGTCTCGCGCACCGAAGACCGACTCGAGTCCGTCGCGAGCGACCTGAGGACTAAATTCGGCATCGAAGTCGAGGTTTTGGTAGCCGACCTGGCTCAGACCGACGGAATGAACTTGGTCGCCAACCGCCTGTCTGAAGCCGGCCGACCGATCGACTTGTTGGTAAACAACGCCGGCGCCTCGCTGGCCGGCTGGTTCGGTACGACCGATATCGCCGACGAGGACCGCCAGTTGGACCTCCTCGTTCGCGCGCCGATGCATCTGATGGACGCGGCGATCAAGTCGATGTCGGGCCGCGGACACGGTGGCATCATCAACGTTGCCAGCGTCGCCGCCTTTACCCCGCGCGGCGCCTACTCCGCCCACAAGGCCTGGCTCGTAAACATCTCCCAGTGGGCGAACATCCATTACGCCGACGTGGGCATCACGGTCCAGGCGTTGTGTCCGGGGTTCACCCGTACGGAGTTCCACCAGCGAATGGGCGCCAGCATCGACGACGTGCCGCGTTGGATGTGGCTCAAGACCGACCCGCTGGTCAAAGCCTCGCTAAAGGACCTCAGTAAAGGAAAGCCGATTTCGGTGCCTTCGCTGCGGTACAAGGTGTTGGCGATGCTCTCGCGGCATGCGCCCGCTGGCCTAGTCGCAAAGATTGCGAAGCGCGGCCGATGAGCGTACCTAAGTCACTCGACATCCCCGACGGCGTCGAATCGCGAACCCTCACTACCGCTCGGTCGACCTTCGTGGCCCAGATTTGTCAAGCCCAAGGTGAGCGGCGCGGCTCGATCCTGCTGATCCCTGGCTGGACTGGCAGCAAGGAAGACTTCACCCCCATCCTGCCGCTGTTGGCTGAAATTG
>JAKPAQ010000379.1 GCA_029779385.1 Actinomycetes bacterium
CCACGCATCATGGTCATGATCGATTCAGACTGAGTTTTGATCGGACCCATTTTCGCCAGCCCAGCGACATCGTCGTTCACTCCCAAGAACCGGGTGATCCGCCCGGTTGGCGGGGCGTCCAAAACGATCGCGTCGTAGACGAACTGCGAGCCCTTGTCCCCCTTGCGCCGCCTGGCTGCTTCGTAGATTTTCCCGGTCAGCAAGACGTCCCTGACTCCGGGGGCGATCGTGGTTGCGAAATCGATGACGCCGAACTTGTCCAACGCTCGGCCGGCACGGCCCAAGCGGTAGTACATCTGCAGGTACTCCAACAGCGCCGCCTCGGCATCTACCGCCAGGGCATAAACGTGGCCACCGGAGTCACTGGTGGCGATGCGGCGCTCCTCGTACGGCAGGGGTGGCACGTCGAAAAGTTGTGAGATGCCTTGTCTGCCTTCGACCTCACACAGCAACACATTGCGGCCCTCGCCTGCCAAAGCCAACGCCAAAGCGGCCGCAACCGTCGTCTTGCCGGTTCCGCCCTTGCCGGTCACCACATGCAGTGGAGTCGAGTTCGCCACGGTTCGAGCCTACCTAGGCAAGCGAGCACCGTCTGCGCATCGATATACAGTCGAGTCATGACTAAGTGGGAATACCTGACTGCGCCGGTACTAGTTCACGCGACCAAGCAAATCCTCGACAACTTTGGGGCCGACGGCTGGGAACTAGTCCAGATCGTCCCGGGGCTGAACCCAGAAAACCTCGTCGCCTACTTCAAGCGCCCGGTGGCTTGAGATGAGCACCGTCGCCGATCGACTAGCCGAAATCGGCTTGACGATCCCGCAGATCGCGGCACCGGTTGCCTCCTATGTGCCGGCGGTTCGCAGCGGCAATTACGTTTACACCTCGGGCCAGTTGCCTTTCGTTGACGGCGTGTTGCCCGCGACTGGCAAGGTCGGAGCGGAGGTTTCAGCCGAAGCTGCACACGATTTGGCTCGAATCGCGGCGTTGAACGTGATCGCCGCGATCGGCTCGGTGGCCGACCTCGACCAGGTCGTTCGCATCGTGAAGCTTGGCGTCTTCGTCGCGAGTGCGCCAGACTTCACCGGTCAACCGGCCGTCGCCAACGGTGCCAGCGATGTTTTCGCCGCCGCGTTCGGTCCGGCCGGGGCGCATGCTCGTAGCGCCGTGGGCGTTGCCGTCCTGCCGCTGGATACTCCGGTGGAGATTGACGCTGTCATCGAGTTGGCCTGACGTGTTGGTTCCGGTTCCGCCATCGCTGGCCGATCGACTCGACTCGTTCGACCCGGCGAATGTTGTACCAAGTAAGGACGCGGCCACGATCGCTGTTGTGCGCGACGGGCCAAACGGGCTTGAAGCCTTTTTGATGCGACGCAATTCCAAGATGGCGTTCGCGCCTGGGATGTACGTCTTTCCTGGTGGCGGTGTCCAAGCCGACGACGGGAGTGAGATCCCTTGGGTCGGCCCAGCTCCTGCCGACTGGGCCGAGCGGTTCGGTTGCTCGCCTGAAGTTGCTAAGCGGCTCGTCGTGGCGGCCATTCGCGAGACTTTCGAAGAAACGGGCGTCCTGCTGGCCGGCCCTGATGAGCACACAGTCATCGCTGACACCACCGCCCTGGCCGCCGATCGCGAAGCGTTAGAGGCAAAGGAATACTCGTTCGCGGACTTCCTCAACCGTGAGAACTTGGTTTTGCGAGCCGACCTGCTTAGCGCGTGGGCACACTGGATCACCCCCGCATTCGAGCCGCGTCGCTACGACACGCGATTCTTCGTGGCCGCAATCCCGGCGGGCCAAAAGGTCGATTCGGTTAGCACCGAGGCCGACCAATCGATGTGGTCACCGTTGAGCCAGGCCCTGATCGAGGTGGCGGCCGGCCGCGCCGCGATGTTGCCGCCGACGTCAATAACCTGCCGCGAACTGGCCGAGCTAACCACCGGTCAAATCGCCGAGGCAGCCACCGCCCGACGGATCTATCCGATCGAGCCAAAGCTCGTGCGCCATAACGACGAATGGTGGCTCGACGTCAACCGCGAGGAGGATCTATGACGCACTCGGTCACTGACCGCGCGCACCTCATCCGGGCCGACAATCCCGGAATCATGACTCTCGACGGCACCAACACGTGGATTCTGCGCGAAGCCGAGACCGCTAGGGCCGTGGTGGTTGACCCCGGCCCCGATCTGGCCGACCACATTGACGCAGTCGTCGACTATGCCGGCGAAATCGCCCTGATCCTGTTCACCCACCATCACTGGGATCACACCGATTCGCTCGCGCGGATCGTCAAGGCAACTGGCGCGCCGACCAGGGCCATCGACCCGCAGTACTCAACGGCCGCCGAACCACTCGCTGACGGCGAGTCGATTGAAGTCGACGGACTCGAAATTGAAGTCATCGCCGCGCCCGGCCACACGAAGGATTCGGTGGCGTTTCTTCTTGGCCAAGACCGCGCGCTACTTAGCGGCGACACGGTGCTAGGTCACGGCACAACTGTGGTCGCCCACCCAGATGGCACCCTCGGGGCCTACCTCGACACGGTGAGTCGCTTTCGTGAATTGGTCACCGCCGGCCAAGTAAACACGATTCTGCCCGGGCATGGACCGGTCGTCACCGAACCCGGAGCCGTCCTGGACTACTACCTGACTCACCGCCAAGAACGACTCGAACAGGTTCGCCAAGCGTTGGCCGACGGCGCGGCAAACGCCCGCGAAGTGGTCGAGTTGGTTTACGCCGACGTCGACCCGACTCTTTGGGGCGCAGCAGAACTTTCAGTTCGCGCCCAACTTGAATACTTGGGTCACAGCTGAAGCGTTAGTCCATGAACTAGCGTGAGCGGCGCTTTAGACGCTCAATGTCAAGAATGATCACCGAACGCGGCTCCAACCGCAGCCAGCCGCGTGACGCGAAGTCGGCCAGCGCCTTGTTGACCGTCTCGCGCGATGCGCCAACAAGCTGGGCCAACTCTTCTTGGGTCAAGTCGTGGTTGACGTGGATTCCGTCTTCGGCTTGGCGGCCAAACCGCGCAGCCAGATCCAGTAGAGCCTTGGACACTCGTCCCGGCACGTCGGAGAAGACCAAGTCGCCCACAACTTCGTTGGTGCGACGTAGGCGACCGGCCAACTGATTCAACAGGGCGTAGGCGACATCAGGATGCGAGCGGATTACCGGGTTAAGTGCGCTGTGGCCGAGGCTGCGCAGTTCAGTGTCGGTGACCGCGGTAGCCGTAGCCGAACGAGGACCGGGATCGAAGAACGACAACTCGCCAAACATCTGGCCTGGACCGAGGATCGCGATCAGGTTCTCTCGACCGTCGATCGAAGTACGACCGAGTTTGATCTTTCCTTCGATCACGACATAAAGCTGATCGCCGTCGTCACCCTCTTCGAAGAGAGTTTCACCTCGGCGCAGCGAAACAGTAGACATCGAGGCTCCGAGAGCAGCCGAAGCATCGTCGTCGAGGCCATTGAAGAGGGGCGCCTGGCGCAGCACATCATCAGTCACGTGTGTAGTTTCCCACACCGACACGAATTGTCTTGGGTAATAGGCGCTAGAACGAGTGTCGGAGTTGGCAGATACGGTGAAATCGTGTCGGCGCGAACACCGTCCGCAACTGCGCGGCCACCCACCACGTTGGTTCGCCGCGCCCGAAAAATGAACCGCCTCTTGGCCGAGACCTACCCTGACGCCGACTGCGAATTGAACTTTTCCAACCCCTTCGAGTTGCTGGTCGCGACCGTCCTGTCGGCGCAAACCACCGACCGGCGAGTCAACTCCATTACCCCAACGCTCTTTGCCGCCTACCCAGACGCCACCGCCTTGGCCGGGGCCGATCAAAGAGACGTTGAACGAATCGTCGGTCCCACCGGTTTCTTTCGCACGAAATCCGAGAACATAATCGCGCTTTCGGCGCGGCTCGTGGATCAGTATGGCGGTGAGGTCCCCGGGCGCCTAGAAGACCTCGTGACACTTCCGGGAGTGGGGCGAAAGACCGCGAATGTGGTGCTGGGAAATGCTTTCGACGTCCCCGGAATCACTGTCGATACTCACGTAGCGCGGCTAGTCCGCCGCTTCGAGTGGGTCGATGAGGCAACCGCCAAAGATCCGGTCAAGACCGAGTACGCCCTCGCCGCCCTGTTCGAGAAGAGCGACTGGACGATGCTGTGCCACCGGCTAATTTGGCACGGGCGACGTCGCTGCCACGCCAAAAAACCAACCTGCGGCGCCTGCCCTGTGGCACATTTGTGTCCGTCCTATGGAATAGGTCCAACCGATCCAGTCATCGCCGAAGCTGGCGTCACCACCCAAGGACCCGCATGAGTTCGCTTCCCGCTTGGTTGCAGCCGCTGGCCGACATCCTTTCTTCGGTCGAACCAGAGCAACTCGCTC
>JAKPAQ010000093.1 GCA_029779385.1 Actinomycetes bacterium
CGGTCGTAGTCGTCGGTGCCAAAAGACGCTTGACCGTGACGAACAAGGTGAAGCGTGCCCATCAGATCTCCAGCACGAGTTTGCCGGTGGCTTTGGCCTCGTCGAGCATGGTCAACGCCTCGCTGACCTGGTCCAGCTCGAACGTCGCCCCGACGATGGGCGAGAGTGCGCCTGACTCGAGGTGACTGAGCATTGCCTCCCACTCGCGGCGAATATGGCCGGGACGTTTGAGGGCGTAAGCCCCCCAGCCCACACCCACCACTGAGACGTTGTTCAGCAACAGTCGGTTGACCGCGACGGTCGGAATTTCGCCGGCGGCAAAGCCGATGACTAGGAGTCGACCGTCGTCTTTGAGGCAGCGCAGCGAGTCGGTGAACCGGTCAACGCCAGGGGCGTTGCCGACCGGGTCGACCACGATATCGACGCCGCCGGCTTCCTTGATCGTGGACTTGAAACCTTCGGCGAGCACATACTCGTCAGCGCCGGCAGCAACCGCCAAGTCACCCTTGGCGGCCGTGGAGGTGACCGCGATTACCCGACCCGCACCGAACGCTTTGGCGACCTGGATTGCCGCGGTGCCAACCCCGCCCGCGGCGCCATGGACCAGCACGGTCTCTCCAGCGGCCAGCGCGCCGCGCTCAACCAACGCGAAGTAGGCGGTGCCGTAATTAAAGATGAACGAGGCGCCTTCGGCGAACGAAACCGAATCGGGCAGCTTGAAGGTCAGATCTGGATCGGCGGCCACCTGCTCAGCGAAACCACCAAGCATCGGCAACGCGGCGACGCGATCACCGGCCACCAGTCCGGAGTCGACTGGTGCCGAAACGACCGTGCCGGCTACTTCGGCGCCTGGCACAAACGGCAACGGCGGCTTGAACTGGTAGAGGCCTCGCGTCTGCAACAACTCTGGGAACGCCACTCCGGCTGCCGCGACGTCGATGATCACGTTTCGCGGGTCGGCAAGCGGTGCGGGGACATCGACTAGTTCAACTGCCGCAGGACCGTCGTAGCTGGTGATCTGGATAGCGCGCATTCCCAGAGCATAGCCGACAACTAAGCGCTCGCTTAGTGATCTGCCTCGACTGTCCGAC
>JAKPAQ010000381.1 GCA_029779385.1 Actinomycetes bacterium
GGTATCGCTATCGTACCGGTCGTGATCCTCGACCACCTGACGCCGACCCAGCGTCGCGCTCTGGTAATCGCGGATAACCGCATCGCCGAGAATGCCGGGTGGGACGAGGCCATGCTGCAGGTCGAACTGGCCGATCTCCAGGGCGATGACTTTGACTTATCGCTGACGGGCTTCGATGCCGATGCACTCGCTGATCTTCTCGCCGGAGAGGAGACGACGTCTGATGGTCAGACCGATGAGGATTCTGTTCCTAACGTCGGCCCGTCGATAACGCGCCCGGGTGATGTCTGGATCTGCGGCAACCACCGCGTGATCTGTGGTGATTCGACGGATGCCAGCACCTACGATGCGCTGATGGCCGGTGAGATTGCTGACATGGTATTTACCGATCCACCCTATAACGTGGACTATGCCAATACGGCCAAGGACAAGATGCGGGGAACGGATCGTCCGATCTTGAACGACAACCTCGGCGCTGGTTTTCACGACTTCCTGTTGGCGGCACTCACGCCCACGTTGGCCCACTGTCGCGGCGGCATCTACGTGGCGATGTCATCCTCCGAACTTGATGTCCTGCAGTCGGCTTTTCGAACTGCCGGCGGCAAGTGGTCGACGTTCATCATCTGGGCGAAGCACACTTTCACGCTCGGGCATGCCGACTATCAGCGGCAGTTTGAGCCGATCTTGTACGGCTGGCCAGCCGATGGAACTCGGCACTGGTGCGGTGCGCGTGACCAGGGCGACGTCTGGAACATCAAGAAGCCGCACAAGAACGATCTGCATCCGACCATGAAGCCGGTCGAGTTGGTCGAACGTGCGGTACGAAACTCCAGTCGACCGGGTGACATCGTGCTGGACTCGTTCGGCGGCTCGGGAACAACCATGATTGCATCCGAGAAGTCAGACCGCAAGGCCCGGCTGATCGAACTGGATCCGAAGTACGTGGATGTGATTGTGCGTCGTTGGCAAGACTATGCCGGGGCGCAGGCCACCCGCCAGTCGGATGGTGTGGCGTTTGATGCCTTGGTGTCAGAACCGGGTGGTCTTGAAAACCGTGAAGCCGTTGGGCGTGTGGCGAACGAATCGTAGCCACTTGCCGTTGCCGC
>JAKPAQ010000382.1 GCA_029779385.1 Actinomycetes bacterium
CCGTCCTCGACGAGGCTGCCCTGATCGAACACCAACACCCGGTCAGCGTTCTCGGCAGTGGTGAGGCGATGCGCGATCGTCACGCTCGTGCGACCGCTCAACAACCGGTCCAAGGCTCGTGTGGCACGCAGTTCGGTTTGCGGATCGACGGCACTAGTGGCCTCATCGAGTACCAAGATTTTCGGGTCGGCCAGGGCCGAACGAACCAAGGCGACCAGTTGGCGTTCACCGGCGGAAAGCGACTCGCCGCGTTGGCCAACTTGGGTGTCTAGGCCGCCGGGCAAGCTCGCGAACCAGTCGCCAAGGCCCAGACCAGAAATCGCCTCAACAAGTTCGGCATCGCTCGCTTCCTTGGAGCCGTACCGAAGATTCTCGGCAAGCGAAGCATCAAACAAGAAGCCCTCTTGGGGAACCATCAAGAGGTGGGCGCGCAGTTGGTCGAATGACACCTCGCGCAAGTCCACCCCACCGAGCAGAACTCGCCCGCTCGTTGGATCCATCAACCTCGTGAGCAGTTTGGCGAAGGTGGTTTTCCCAGAGCCAGTTTCGCCCACTACGGCCACTCGTTGCTGTGGCTCGATCGTGACGTTGATCGAGTCAAGCACCAATGGGCCAGCGGGATAACCGAAGCTGACCTCGTCGAACTGCACCGCCAAGTCACCGCTAGAAAGTGGCGTACCCGAACCGGCCGGATCTACTACATCGGCAGGAGTATCTAGCAAATCGAGGACCCGGCGCCACGACGAGACCGCGTTCTGCGCATCAGAAATAACCTGGGTCGCCATTTGGGCCGGACCGGTGAACAGCCCAGTCAAGAAAAAGAAGGCGACGAGAGTACCGGCGGTCAGCTCCCCTACGACGCCAAGCCAGACGCCAATTCCGAGCACCGCCGCATTGGCGATGCCGCCGACCAACACGGCCGCCGAGAATGCCCCCGCCGTGATCGTTTGGGCCTTGATGTTCGCGCGATAGTTGGCCCACACGGCCGCATCGACGCGTTCTTGGGTTCGCTCTTCGATCCCGTAGGCACGCACAACCGGCGCGGCCACGACCGGTTCAGCGATGACTGCAAGCATTTCGCCCACGCTCGCGCGGACTCGGTCGTAGGCGCGAGACATCGCCGAGGCCAGCCAGCGAAGACTCAGGGTCAACGGGACGAAACTGACCAGCACCACCAGCGTGAGCTGCCAGGACAAGAACAGCATCACGACCACCGCGACCAGCATCTGGCCGACGCTGACAATCATCATGATTCCGGTGAACTGAAGAAACTGACTGATCTGGTCGACGTCTGAGGTGACTCGAGACACCAAGGCGCCGCGGCGTTGGGTGTTCTGCGTCAACATCGACAGGTCATGCACATGCCGAAACGCTGCGACTCGCAGATTAGCTAGGCCACGTTCGCTCGCGGTGAAAATCCTGACTTTTGACCAGTACCCGGCAATGGCGATCAGCACCATCACGCCCGTTGCGATAGCCACATATTTACCAATCAAGGCGGTGTCGACCCCGGCTGGTCCAAACCCGTGGTCGAGCGCGGCCCGGATCACCAGCGGAATAACCGAACCACCTGCCGTCCCGATCACCGCAAGCGCCATCGTGAACCAAATGCCGTCAACGATTTCCGGATTCTGGCGAATGCCCCGAGTTAGTACTTGGGTAGCGCTCGGGCGCGAAGTAGATAGGTCACTCATGGTCGACCTCCTGCCTCGCCTGGTCATAGGCATCGACAAGATTTCGATACTTGACCGAGCGGGCACGAAGCTCGGCGTCGCTGCCGCGTTCGACGAGTTGCCCGGCTTCGACAAGCAGAACCTCATCAGCCAACGCGATAGTTGATTTGCGATAGGCGACCACCAGCATCGTTGGTGCTGCTGCCGTCTGGGCCAAGGCGGTCAGAACCCGCTGTTCGACCTGCGGGTCTAAAGCACTGGTCGCGTCGTCAAGAATCAGAATTCGCGGGTTCCGAACGATTGCCCTGGCCAAGGCGATCCGCTGCCGTTGGCCTCCTGAAAGGCTTGTTCCGCGCTCGCCAAGTTCAGTTTCCAAGCCAGCGGGCAAAGCTTCGACGAAACGGTCGGCCTGGACGACTCGAAGTGCGGCCCATATTTGTTCATCAGTCAGACTCAAGTCGAGGGCGACATTCGCGCGCACCGTGTCGTCGAACAAGAAGGTGGTTTGGGGCACCAGCGCCAACGTACGAGTCAGCGAACTTTGTGACAGCTCACCAACCGGCACTCCCCCGAGGGTGACCGAACCAGCGTCCGGATCGATCAACCGCGAAACTAGGGAGACAATCGTGCTCTTGCCGCTTCCCGTCGCGCCCACTAGCGCAACCACTGAGCCGGCGGCCAGGTCTAGATTCAAGTCACTAATTACGGCCGTCTCGGGGACATCGGGGTGACTGTAGGTGACGTTTTTGACGCTCGCCGCCACTGGACCCGTACCGGCAGGGTCGCGAAGTCCGTAGGTCATCTCATCTTGCTCGGCCAGTACCTGGCCTACCCGGTCGGCGCCAATGACCGCGCGCGGCAACTCTCCCAGCACCCAGCCGAACGATCTGATCTGCATGCCGACCACCGTGAACAGGAACGCAATCTGCACTACGTCCGATGCTGAGGTTGTCCCCGATTCCACCCGCACCGCGCCGATGCCAATGACCGCCAGACTCGCTAAGTTCGGCAATGCTTCAATTCCCGGGTCGAACACGGCCCGAATCCGACCGATGGAAACGTGCGC
>JAKPAQ010000110.1 GCA_029779385.1 Actinomycetes bacterium
GGGTGTCAAAGACCCGGCACTACCTCCTGATAGGACCGGTCGGCTCCGAAGATCGAACCGTCACCATCTGCCGCACAAGGGCCGACGACACAACTGGGCATTACGTCCAAGCTGGATGCTGGGCCGGAACCGTCGATCAACTCGCCGAACGCATCACAACTGCATGGCCTGACCTGTCAGAGAAGAAGCGCGCCAGGTATCGCGGCGAGTATGAGGCGGTCATTGCTCTAGCCCGCCCGCGTATTCAGCGGTGGGTGAAGTGATGCGCGAGGGTCTTGTTATCGCCACCGTCCTGATGGCGATCGGCTATCTCGGATGGGCACACGCCGAATGGAGGATTAAGCGTTACCTGATCCGTATCGACACATTGGCCGACGAACTAGCGCAGGAACGCGCCGAATCCAAGCGGTTGGGCAACGTCCTCAACTCGATGACGAACCACCCGTCCGTGCGACGTACCGGGACCGGATACGTGATGCCCGTTGATACGCGGCGGGGGTCGAAGTGATCGAGATTCACACATCACACGACCGTTTCAGCAACCTGTGGGCGTTCGTTTGCGACTGCGGCTATGAGCTGGAACTCCACACGTACACGGTGATGACTACCTGGCGTCGCCTTCATGCCACGTTTCACCTGCGCAGCGGGCAGCAGGTGGCCGCATGACGTGGGAACTATGGATCAACGTCCCGGCCATGTGGATGAACGAACGCGAACATTGGGCACGCAAAGCTGAGAAAACCAAAGCCCACCGCACCGCTGTTCACATGCTCGCCCGATCAGCGAAGATCCCGGCACTAGAACACTGCGTAGTCGAACTAACCCTGTATCCGAAGGTGCTACGCCGACGCGACGCCGATGGCCTGGTGGCGACCCTCAAACCGCAAGCCGATGGCCTGGTGGACGCGGGCGTCGTGGTGGATGACACCCCGGCGTTTATGACCAAGATGATGCCGATCATCGCGAATCACGCCGACCCGCGCGGGCTGATGTGTTTGCGGGTGTCCGAATGAATAGGGCCGACGCCATCGCGCGCGAGTTGCACCAGTTCTGCCATAACCGCGCGCCGCACGCATGGGCAACACACCTACCGGAAGCGCACGCCATCGACGCACTCACAAAGCAGTGGATCACGTCAGCGGTTCAGGTGATCCGGTCGAACATCGCGACGGAAACGCAGGCACTCGAACACCGTGCAGCCCGCGCCGAGGCCGCCGTCCTATCGGCAGAAAAGGAACGCGACGACTACCGCAGGCAGTTAGAAACCGCCGCTATCAGCCGTTACTACCTAGCCCAAGCAATAACCCCCGACCTGTTGGAGCAGGCCGGGGGCAACAACTAACCGAAACAACAACGAAAGGATAGCAAGTGGCATTTAATCTCAGCGATTACGAACCGGTAGAAGATCGCCTCCGACAGTTCTGGGAGGAATGCGAAGCGGGGCGCGTCGCAACCGAACTAGTCGTCCATACCGAGACGCATTACATCGTCAAGGCAGATGTGTGGCGAGACATCAACGACGCGGCACCAGCCGCGACCGGGTACGCGCACGAATCCGTCACCTCCCGTGGCGTGAACTTGACCAGCGCGCTAGAGAACTGTGAAACCTCCGCCATCGGACGGGCGTTGGCAAACCTCGGTTACGCGCCGAAAGGTAAGCGTCCTAGCCGGGAGGAAATGGCGAAAGCCAACAGGCAACCCGTAAGCGATCCTGACTGGTTGCGAGACGCCGCCACCGGCATCGAAGAAGCCAAAACCGCCACCGACCTCGACACCGTCGCCGCGTTCATTAAGGACGGGGTCACCGCTGGAAAGTGCTCCCCGGAATCACGGGACAACCTGCTCGCGAAGTGGAAAACACGGAAGACAGAAATCGATGGCTGACCAACTCCCCGACTATGTGATGCGAGCCCTCATCGACGACCGGCTGACGCAGATCCAGGCCGACCGAGACACCGAACTAGAGGAATACCTCGCGGCCCTGCCGACACCGATTCATCTGATCGTGGATCTGCCGGAACTCAACGACCGCACCGAACACAACCGCTCCGAGCACGCCGCCACGCAGCGGGAAC
>JAKPAQ010000132.1 GCA_029779385.1 Actinomycetes bacterium
CCGCTGGCGGGTTAGCGCCACCGCCGGAGGCGTCAGTCGCGCCGGTGTCGACACGAACTACTTTCTTGCGCGACTTTGAACGTTCCGTCATGACGGCTCCTGCTAGTGGGTGAATGCTCGAATCAAAACCTACCGGAGTTCGTTTGCTCAGGCGTCTTGCCAGACTGCCGACAGCAGTTCGAACTCAATCCGGTCTAGGTCAGCGAGGTCACGTACCGCGATCGTGAACTGCACTTCGGCCCCATAGTTGACGTCTTTCATCTGGCCAAGTTGGCGCAACCGATTCTCCAGCGCGCCCGCTTCGGCGTGGGCGGCACGAGCCAAGACCTGCTGCCAGAGTTCGCGCTCGCGAGCACCGGCCGCATCGAGTGCGGCGCCGGCCGCGTCTGCGTAGGCCCGGGTAAGTCCGCCAGTGCCAAGCAAAGTGCCGCCGAACCACCTGGTCACCACCACAACCACGTCTGACAGGTCACGGCCGCTAATCGCATCGAGGATAGGACGGCCCGCCGTGCCCGCGGGTTCGCCATCGTCATTGCTGCGGCGAACGTCACCCACTGGCCCAAGTACGAATGCAGTGCAGTGATGGCGGGCGTCGTGATACCGAGCACCAATTGCGGCGATAAACGCCCGAGCGGCCGCCTCGTCTTCAACTCGACAAACTTGCGCCAGAAACCGCGAGCGCTGCACCACGCTTTCGGCTTCGACCACACCGCCTAAATCGACATCGACCGTTCGGTAGGTGTTCATAAAAACCATTCTGGGCCGATCCGATCACACCCGGTGCTCCCGACGGGAATCGAACCCGCACTGGAACGGGTTTAAGCCGTCTGCCTCTGCCGTTGGGCTACGGGAGCGACCCAAGCCTACGCGTACCGGATCAGAGGCTTCTAGCAGCCGTCCACGCGATCCCGTCGAGAATGTCGTGTTCGCTAATGAGGACTTCGTCGCAAGCCAGCGGCAAATGCTCAAGTACTCGGTCGAGCACTAGCGCGCCACCGCCGATTACATCAGCGCGGCCCGGGTGCAGGTAGGGCAATGCCCGCCGATCGGCAACCGGCAACTGAACCAACGAAAGACAGGCATCGCGAAGTTGGGCGAGTGGGATTCGCGCAAGGTGGATCCGCTCGTGGTCGAACGAGTCCAGGTTCAACGCGTGCGCGGCGATGGTGGTGATCGTGCCGGCCACCCCTACCAACTGTGCCGAAGGCTCAAGCGGCGCCAGGATAGGCACCAGTTGGGCATCCAGGTAGTCCATACAGGCGGCCACCTCGTCGACCGTGGGCGGATCGACGTGCAGGAATCGTTCGGTCATCCGAACTGAACCCAAGTTGAACGAGTGCGCGAACGTCGGTGCGCCGATCCCCTGAACTACCTCAGTAGAACCGCCGCCGAGGTCGACCACGGTGGTGAGTACCTGCGCAGATTCGCCGGTGGCCCCCTCAAACGAGGCTCGCGCTTCGGCCTCACCTGACAAAACTTGCGGGCGGACCCCCAAGATTTGCTCCACCGCGTCACTGAATTCATGAGCATTGGCAGCGTCGCGAACTGCCGAGGTCGCTGCAAAAGACACCACATCGACGCCCACTGCCTCGATCGCGGCAGCGTATTCACGACAAACCGACAAGGTGCGTTCAATCGCCTCAGGCGCGAGCGTCTTGGTCTCGTCGACTCCCTGCCCAAGCCGCACAACCCGCATCTGGCGAAGTTCGTCAACCTTGTGCTTGCCGTCGATTTGGGTGATCAACAACCGGATCGAGTTCGTTCCACAATCGATCGCCGCGACTCTAACTGAGGTCATACGTTCAGGCTAGTGGTCGCAGGTCACTCACCGGCGGCAGGCGGCGCGCAATCGGTGCCGGCCCACCAGTCCCCCAGCAACGCCACCGCCTCGTCGCCAAGCGGGTTCACCCCCGGCCCCTTGGCCAGCGAATGCGCGATCAGCACGTGCAGGCATTTGACCCGCTCGGGCATCCCGCCTGCACTGATCCCGTCGATCTCATCGACGTGGGCGATCGCCTCGCGTTCGGCCAAGTAGCTTTCGTGCGCGGCGCGATAGTCGGCGGCCAAGTCAGCATCGGTGAGGAGACGCTCGCTCATTTCTGCCATCAAACCGGCAGATTCAAGAGTCCCGATCGCGCCGGTAAGCCGCGGGCAAGTCAAGTAGTAGAGCGTCGGGAACGGCGTGCCATCAGGCAGGCGCGGTTCAGTCTTTACCCCGTTCGGGTGGCCGGCAGGGCATCTGGACGAAACTTCGAGGATGGCGCGCGGGCGACGACCAAGTTGTTCGGCGATGGCGGCTTCGTCAACTGGATCGATCACTCGGCATTCTCCTGAGTTGCTGACTTCTCGCGGCCGGCCTCGACGACAGAGCCCCAAAGCCGCTCGACCCACGGCCCCTGAACTTTGGTCGTTGGCTCTTCGAGTTGCGAAACGTCACCCTTAATCTGTCCGTCGGCGCCAATCACCCGGTATCCGACCTCGCCGGGCATAACCCAACCGAAGCGTTCTCTGGCTTGCTGGCGAACATAAGCCGGGTCATCCCAACGCTTCTGTTGATCCTCAAGTTCGGCGATCTTTGCCTTGGTGGCCCTGTTCTTGGCCTCGAGAGCGACGATCTCGGCTCGCTGCTGCCACCAAGCATGAAGTGAGGCCGTATACGAAGCGATCAGCATTACCGCAACAACCAACAGAATTGCAGCTCGTGCTGTCACCTTCGTGCCTGAACTGCGTGTTGGCGCAGCGACCTTCGCAGATTTCGCTGACGTGCCGTTGCGCCGCGGAGTCGAACGAGTATCGCGCCGCCCAGAACTTGGACCACGATTTGAGTTCGACCCGCGCGCCGCCATCGGTCAGGAGAACCTTGGGAAGGCGGCAGCGCCCGCGTAGGAAGCGGCCGACCCGAGGAGTTCTTCGATTCGCAGCAACTGGTTGTACTTGGCGACCCGGTCCGATCGCGCCGGCGCACCGGTCTTGATCTGGCCACAGTTCGTGGCGACAGCCAAGTCGGCGATCGTTACGTCTTCGGTCTCGCCAGAACGGTGACTCATCATGTTGTGGAAGCCAGCGCGGTGCGCCAGGTCGACTGCATCGAGCGTCTCGG
>JAKPAQ010000140.1 GCA_029779385.1 Actinomycetes bacterium
GGAGTAACACCTCATGAGCTATTTTTCTGGACAAGGACGCGTCTTCATCGGTTCGCGTGACATCAACGGTAATCCGCAAGGGCTCACCTTCGTCGGTAACGTCCCCGACCTCAAGGTTTCGCTGTCGGTCGAAACCCTGGAGCATCAGGAATCCCAATCCGGCCAGCGACTAACCGATCTGCAACTCATCAAGACCAAGAAGGGCGAGTTTGCCTGCACGCTGGAAGAACTGATTCAGTCGAATCTGGAACTCGCGCTTTACGGTTCCACCACCGTTGTGACCACCGGCACTGTTACCGACGAGCCCGTTATTGCCACCGCCGAACTCGGCAAGCTCTATCTGCTGGGCAAGCAAAACGTCTCCACCGTGGTGATCAAGGCGGGGGCGGCGACCGTGGCGGCAGAAAAATACACGGTCAACGCCAAGCACGGCTCGATCATGTTTAACGACATCACCGGCGTCACGGGTGCCATCGTCGCCAGTTACAGCTACGGCGCGGCCAACGTCACGGCGATGTTCACGCAGCCACTGCCCGAGCGCTGGGTGCGCTTCGAGGGTCTGAACACGGCGGACGCTAACAAGGAAGTCGTGATCGACCTCTATCGGGTGGCCATCAATCCGACCAAGGACTTGTCGGTGATCGGCACGGAATTAATGAAGTTCGAATTGTCGGGTCAAGTGTTGGCAGATCTCACCAAGGCGGCCGCCGGTGCGCTGGGTCAGTTTGGCCGCATCGTGTTGTTGTGATGGGAGGCGACACTTTTGCTGCGCTGCCGCCGGTGCCGGTGACGCTCGTCATCGGCGGCGAACGCCTCGAGCTCACGCCGCTCAAGGTCGGCGATGTGCCGGTCTTCGCGCGCGCCGTGCAACCAGTGGCAGCCAGCCTGTCGGCGTCTCCTGACTGGCTCGCGCTCCTGGCCGAGCATGGTGAGGCGGTGATCGACGCGGTCGCCATCGCCAGCCGTCGCCCCTCCGAGTGGGTGACGAGTCTGGCGCTCGATGATGCCGTGCGTTTGGCAGAAGCGGTATTCGAGGTGAATGCCGATTTTTTTATCCAGCGCGTGCTGCCGAGCCTGACCGAGGCTGCGACGCGGGTAAGCCAAACCCTGAGAGCCAGGATCCCTGGAGCGATGTAGTCCAGCGCCTGATCGATGCCGGGCATGCCTACGCCAGCATCAAGAATTACACCC
>JAKPAQ010000167.1 GCA_029779385.1 Actinomycetes bacterium
CGGTGGCGAGGGCCTGGCAGACGCGATTGAAAAGGTTGTCGTCGACCGCGGCGAAATCACCTTCTTCATCCGTCGGGAATTGCTCAAGCAGACCGCCCAACACCTTCGTGATGCCCAGGCCTTGCGTTTCGAACTTCTAAGCGGCGTGAGCGGCGTGCACTACCCAGGCGACACCGGCCGGGAACTGCACGCGGTCTATCACCTGCTGTCGATGACGCACAATCGCCGGATTCGCCTCGAGGTCACCTGCCCCGACGAAGACCCGCACGTGCCGAGCGTCGTTGGCGTATACCCGACGGCCGACTGGCACGAACGCGAAACCTTCGACATGTTCGGCATCATTTTCGATGGCCATCACGCCCTCACCCGGATCCTCATGCCCGACGATTGGCCGGGCCACCCCCAGCGCAAGGACTATCCGCTGGGCGGCATCGACGTCGAGTTCAAGGGCGGTTCCATCCCGGCCCCGGACAACCGAAGGAGCTACTCCTGATGGTGACCACAGACCCCTACGCGGGCACCACCGAATCCACCTCCGGCCAGGTCTTCAACGTCACTGGCGGCGACTGGGACACGATCGCGCCCGATTCGCTCGACGGTGACCGACTGGTCATCAACATGGGCCCACAGCACCCGTCGACTCACGGCGTGTTGCGACTCATCTTGGAGATCGACGGCGAGCAGGTCCACGATGCCCGCGCCGGCATCGGCTACCTGCACACCGGCATCGAAAAGAACATGGAATACCGGACGTGGACCCAAGGCGTCACGTTCTGCACCCGGATGGATTACGTCGCCCCGTTCGCTACTGAGGCCGCATACGTCGGTGCGATCGAGAAACTGCTCGGTATCGAAGACCAGATCACCGAACGCACCAAGGTGCTGCGGGTGCTGATGCTGGAACTGAATCGCATCTCCAGCCACCTGATCGCTATCGCAACTGGCGGCATGGAGATCGGCGCACTGACCGTGATGACCTGCGGTTTCCGAGACCGCGAGGAAATCCTCAAGGCGTTCGAGCGCATTACCGGACTGCGAATGAACCACGCCTACTTCCGTCCCGGCGGAGTTGCCCAAGATCTTCCCGAAGGTGAAATTGGCGAACTGCGCGACTTGGTGGCCCTGCTGAAGAAGCGGTTGCCCGAATACGCCGCGCTGTGCAACGCCAACCCGATCTTCAAGGGTCGGCTCAAGGGGATCGGCCATCTCGATCTGCCCGGCGTGATGGCTCTTGGCATCACCGGACCGATCCTGCGCTCGACCGGCATGGACTGGGACTTGCGCGTCAAGCAGCCCTACTGGGACTACGAGACCTACGACTTTGAAGTAGTCACGCGCGACGAGCCGGACGCCTACGGCCGGTTCATGATCCGCCAGGACGAAATGTGGCAGTCGCTCAAGATCGTTGAGCAGTGCATCGATCGACTCGAGGCCACCGCCGGTCAACCGGTGATGATCGCCGACAAGAAGATCGCCTGGCCGGCCCAGCTTTCAATTGGTGAAGACGGCCAAGGCAACTCGCCTGAGCACATTCGTCACATCATGGGCGAATCGATGGAAGCGTTGATTCACCACTTCAAGATCGTCACCGAGGGCTTCCGGGTCCCGGCCGGTCAAAGTTACTTCGCGGTCGAATCGCCCAAGGGCGAGATCGCTTGTCACGCCGTTTCCGATGGCGGAACGCGCCCATACCGGGTGCACTTCCGCGAACCGAGCTTTGTGAACCTGCAGGGCGTTTCGGTGATGAGTGAAGGCGGAATGCTCTCGGATGTCATCGTCGCGGTGGCCTCCATCGACCCGGTTATGGGAGGCGTCGATCGCTGATGACCGATCTAGAACAGTTGGATTCCAAGACGCTCGCCGAGATGACTGAACTCGCTGATCGTTATCCCCAAGCGCGCAGTGCGCTGCTGCCGATGCTGCACCTCGTGCAGTCGGCTCAGGGGCAGATCACCCAGGCCGGAATTCAGGCCTGTGCCGATGCGCTTGAACTCACCGAGGCCGAAGTTTCGGCGGTCGCGACGTTCTACACGATGTACAAGCGTCGCCCGATGGGCAAGCATCACGTTGGCGTCTGCACCAACACCCTGTGTGCGGTGATGGGTGGCGACGAAATCTTCGATCGCCTCTGTGCCCACCTGGACGTCGGCAACGACGAGACGAGCGAAGACGGCCAGATCACTTTGGAAAAGGTCGAGTGCAACGCGGCTTGCGATTTCGCGCCGGTGATGATGGTCAACTGGGAGTTCTTCGACAACCAGACGCCAGAGTCGGCGATCGAGGTCGTTGACGATCTGCGCGCCGACAAGCCAGTACAGTCCACTCGCGGCGCGACCATCACCTCTTGGCGTGAAGCCGAGCGGGTTATCGGCGGCTTCGAAGACGGACTAGTAGACGAAGGCCCGGCCGCCAACGGCGCATCGCTGGCCGGTCTAGAAATCGCTGCCGAAAAGGGTTGGGCGGCACCAGCGATGGATGCTGCTGCCAAGAAGGCAAAGCCCGCTGGAGGCACCGATGACTGACACGCTGACTCCCGTACTTTCGGCCAACTGGGGCGACGAGCGCGCGTGGACGCTGGCGGCGTATACCGAGCGCGGCGGCTATCAGGGGCTGACCAAGGCGCTCGCCATGGAGCCTGACGCGATCATCAACGAGGTCAAAGAGTCGGGTCTTCGCGGCCGCGGCGGCGCCGGCTTCCCAACTGGCATGAAGTGGGGATTCATCCCCCAAGACAACCCGAACCCGAAGTACTTGGTGGTAAACGCCGACGAGTCCGAGCCGGGCACCTGCAAAGACATTCCGCTGATGATGGCCAACCCGCATGTGCTGGTCGAGGGCGTCATCATTGCTTCGCGCGCTATCCGGGCCAATTACGCTTTCATCTACGTCCGCGGCGAAGTGCTGCACGTCATCCGCCGCTTGCGCGCTGCGGTGCGTGAAGCCTACGAGGCCGGCCACCTTGGCAAGGACATTCACGGCAGCGGCTACGACCTGGATCTGGTTATCCACGCCGGTGCGGGCGCTTACATCTGCGGTGAAGAAACTGCTTTGCTTGATTCGCTCGAAGGACGTCGCGGTCAACCGCGATTGCGGCCGCCGTTCCCGGCTGTCGCCGGTCTGTACGCCTCGCCGACCGTGGTCAACAACGTTGAGTCGGTCGCCTCGGTGCCCGGCATCATCCTCGGCGGCGCGGACTGGTTCGGTTCGATGGGCACGGAAAAGTCCCGCGGGCATGGCATCTTCAGTCTTTCGGGCCACGTTGCTAAGCCTGGCCAGTACGAAGCCCCGTTCGGTATCACCTTGCGTGAACTGCTCGACCTCGGCGGCGGCATGCGCCCGGGCTCAGAACTGAAGTTCTGGACCCCCGGCGGTTCGTCCACGCCGATCCTGACCGCCGAACACCTAGATGTTCCGCTCGATTTTGAGGCCGTTGGCGCGGCCGGGTCGATGCTGGGCACTCGCGCCTTGCAGATTTTTGACCAGACGACCTCAGTCGTCCGCGCGGTGTTGCGCTGGACTGAGTTCTACAAGCACGAGTCTTGTGGCAAGTGCACCCCGTGCCGTGAAGGCACTTGGTGGCTGGCGCAGACGTTGCGCCGGATGGACCAAGGCAAGGGCCAACCCGGCGACATTGAGTTGCTGCTTGACCTGTGCGACAACATTTTGGGTCGCGCGTTCTGCGCCCTGGGCGATGGCGCGACCAGCCCGATAACTTCGGCGATCGAATACTTCCGTGAGGAGTTCGAGGCTTCTATGACCACCCCGAGCTGGGAATTGTTCCCGCCGTCGGCCTCCACCCTGTTTGCGAAGGAGGGTGTCTGAGCATGACTGTGACTGAACCGGACAACGCACAGGCGACGCCCGTGGAATTGGTTGCCCTGACGATCGACGACGTCGAGGTCAGCGTCCCCAAGGGCACGCTGGTAATCCGGGCCGCCGAAGTCATTGGCACAGAGGTTCCGCGCTTTTGTGACCACCCCTTGTTGGCGCCGGTCGGTGCTTGCCGCCAATGCCTCGTCGAGGTTCCCGACGCAGGCAATGGCCGGCCGATGCCCAAACCGCAGGCCTCCTGCACCTTGGAGGTCGCGCCCGGCATGGTCGTGCGCACCCAACTCACCTCAGATGTTGCGGCCAAGGCGCAAGAAGGAATCCTCGAGTTCCTGCTCGCTAATCACCCGCTCGACTGCCCGGTCTGCGACAAGGGCGGCGAATGCCCGCTGCAGAACCAGTCGCTCAGCCACGGTCACGCCGAGTCGCGCTTCATCGAAACCAAGCGCCTGTTCGCCAAGCCGCTTTCGCTTTCGGCCAACGTGCTGCTCGATCGCGAACGCTGCGTTTTGTGCCAGCGCTGCACCCGGTTCCAGTCCGAGATTGCCGGCGACCCGTTCATCGCGCTGCTCGAGCGCGGCGCTCAGCAGCAGATCGGCATCGCCGAAGACGTGCCATTTGGTTCCTACTTCAGCGGCAACACGATCCAGATTTGCCCGGTCGGCGCGCTGACTAGCGAGGACTACCGCTTCCGCTCGCGTCCATTCGACCTGGTTAGCGTCCCGTCAATCGCCGAACACGATGCTTGTGGTGCGGCGATCCGAGTCGATTACCGTCGCGGCAAGGTGATGCGTCGTCTCGCTGGTGACGACCCGGAAGTAAACGAAGAGTGGATCACCGACAAGGACCGGTTCGCCTTCACTTGGTCACGCCAAGAAGACCGACTGACTACTCCGCTGGTGCGCAACCAGCAGACCGGCGAACTTGAGCCGAGTTCATGGCCTGGCGCACTCGCCGTGGCCGCGCGCGGCCTCGCCAGCGCAGCGGGCAAGGCAGTGTTGACCGGCGGTCGGTTGACCGCCGAGGATGCCTACGCCTACGCAAAGTTCGCTCGCGTGGCACTTGGTACGAACAACATCGACTTCCGCTCCCGAGCAATGTCGAAGGAAGAAACCGACTTCCTCGGCGCGAAGGTTGCCGGGACGCCGGTGACAGTTTCTTACGCCGATCTTGAAGCCGCATCCACAGTGGTTCTTGTTGGTCTTGAGCCAGAAGACGAAGCCGGAACCCTGTTCCTGCGACTGCGTAAGGCCGCCACTCAATTCGGGGTCAAGGTAGTGGCGATTTCCAGTCACACGACTCGCGGACTGAAAAAGGTCAACGCTGAACTCATCGCCACCGTCCCGGGGGAGGAGCCCGCTGCGCTCGAGGCGCTCGAACTCGATTCCTCGGCGGTCATCCTTGCCGGCGAACGACTCGCGACCGTTGCCGGTGCCTTGTCCGCGGTGGCCGCCAAGTCCGAAGCCACTGGCGCTCGGTTCGCTTGGGTCCCGCGTCGCGCCGGCGATCGCAGCGCTCTCGACGCTGGCTGCCTGCCAACGCTGCTGCCGGGCGGACGCCCAGTCTCTTTGGCCGATGCTCGCGCCGACATTGCCGCGGCTTGGAACGTGCCAAACGTGCCCGACACCGCTGGCCTCGATACCGATGCGATCATCGCGGCGGCGACTGCCGGTGAACTTGGTGCGTTGGTGATCGGTGGCGTCGAGTTGGCTGACCTAGCTGACCCGGCCGCGGCCCGTGCCGCGATCGAAGCAGTCGGCTTTGTCGTAAGCCTCGAGGTTCGCCAAAGTGAGGTCACCGAACTGGCCGATGTGGTGCTACCGGTTGCGCCACCGGCTGAGAAAGCCGGCACGTTCGTGAACTGGGAAGGGCGCCATCGCCGGTTTGAAAAGGTGCTCGCCGAGTCGGCGGCGCTGCCTGACGTTCGGGTGCTGGCCGGAATCGCCGAAGAACTCGGGCGCCCGATCGGAATCAAGACGACCGATCAGGCCGCCAGCGAACTGGCAGAACTTAACGACTGGGACGGCAAGCGCGCGGCGTTCCGTTCACGCAAGCAGTCCGCTGCAAAGCCAGTTGCGAAAAAGGTCGTGGTGTCGACCTGGAAGCAATTGATTGACGGCGGTCGCGGCCAAGACGGCGCTGAGGCGTATTCGGCAACGGCTCGTTCATCGGTGCTTCGCGCTAGCGCTCAAACCCTGACCACCTTTGGCGTTGAACCTGGCGCCGAGGCAACCGTTACTGGTCCGGCAGGCTCGGTGGCATTTGTCGCCGAAGTTGCGGACTTGCCGGACGGTGTCGTGTGGCTGCCGAGCAACTCGGGCGTCAATCTCGGTGCAGTCGTCGGCGTCGGCCATGGCGGCAAGGTCACCCTCGCGGGAGGTAAGGCATGAGTCTTGACGAACTGTTCGGCAACGATCCGGTCTGGGTGGTTGCACTCAAGTCCCTGTTGATCTTTGTCTTCTTGGTGTTGATCACCCTCTTCAACATTTGGTTCGAGCGCAAAATTGTTGCTCGGATGCAGCACCGTGTTGGTCCGCAGCGCTGGGGCCCGTTCGGCTTGTTGCAGGCGTTGGCAGACGGCGTAAAACTCGGCCTGAAGGAAGAGATTTTCCCCAAGGCAGCTGACAAGGTCGTCTACTACATCGCGCCGATTCTCGCCGTTGTGCCAGCGTTTATCGCCTGGGCGGTCATTCCGTTCGGTCCGGTGGTCAACTTCTTCGGCCACGAGACGCCCCTGCAGTTGACCGATATGCCGGTCGCTGTGCTCTACGTGTTGGCCGTTGCCTCAGTCGGCGTCTACGGCATCGTTTTGGCAGGTTGGTCCTCCGGCTCCATCTACGCACTGCTTGGCGCGCTACGTTCGAGCGCTCAAGTGATTAGCTACGAAGTCGCAATGGGCTTGTCTCTGGTCGCGGTCTTCATCTACGCCGGTTCGATGTCAACTTCAGAAATCGTCGCGGCTCAAGAAGACATCTGGTTCTTCATTCCGCTGTTGCCATCGTTCATCATCTACGTGATCGCGATGGTCGGCGAAACGAACCGTGCCCCGTTCGACTTGCCCGAGGCCGAAGGCGAACTGGTGGGCGGTTTCCACACCGAATACTCCTCGTTCAAGTTCGCTATGTTCTTCCTCGCCGAGTACATCAACATGGTCACTGTTTCGGCTTTGGCAACGACGATGTTCCTTGGCGGTTGGCGAGCACCGTTTGGCATCGCTCAGATTTGGGAAGGCGCCAACGAGGGCTACTGGCCTGTTATTTGGTTCGTGCTCAAGTTACTGGGCTTCATCTTCTTGTACATCTGGCTGCGAGGCACCCTGCCGCGGTTGCGTTACGACCAGTTCATGCACTTTGGCTGGAAGTGGCTCATCCCGATCGCGCTGGCGTGGATCGTGGCTTTGGCCTTCATCCGCAAGCTCCAGGTCGAGCAGATGCTGGATCAGCGCGCGATGCTGATCGCGGCCGGAATCGCCGGTGCCGCCTTGCTCATCACGTTCTTCGTGCCCACTAAGGACGATGACGAGTCTGAAGCCGAGACTGAACCCGCCGAATTCGACGCGTTCGCTGGCGGCTTCCCAGTTCCACCGCTGCCGAGTCAGCGCACCGATTCGCCGACCGGTGCTGGCCGAACCACCAAGCAGGAGAGTGATCGATGAGCGCCCTCAAGGAAACACTCTGGGATCCGATCGCCGGATTCGGCGTGACGTTCCGGACGATGTTCAAAAAGCCGGTCACCGAGAAGTACCCATTCATGGATGGCAAGAAGCGCACGACCCAAGGGCCGACCGCGCCACGCTTCCACGGTCGCCATCAGTTGAACCGTTGGCCTGACGGTCTCGAAAAATGCGTCGGTTGTGAACTGTGCGCTTGGGCCTGCCCGGCGGACGCGATCTATGTCGAAGGCGCCGAGAACACCGCCGATGATCGGTTCAGCCCCGGTGAACGCTACGGCCGCGTCTACCAGATCAACTACTTACGCTGCATTCTGTGCGGACTGTGCATCGAGGCTTGCCCGACCCGCGCGCTGACGATGACCAACGAATACGAGTTGGCCAACGACAACCGCGAAGACCTGATCTACGAAAAGTCTGACCTGCTGGCGCCGCTTTTGCCCGGCATGGTCGAGCCGCCGCACGAGATGCTGATCAGTGACGACCACCGCGATTACTACCGCGGCAAGTCGTTGCCGATCGTCGAGGTCTCAGCAACTGCAAAGGAGCCGAAGTCGTGACTGCCTTTTGGATCCTTGCGCCAGTAATGCTGGTGGCTGCGCTAGGACTGATCTTTGCCCGCAAGGCCGTGCATTCGGCGCTGTGCCTGGCCGTAGTGATGATCTGTCTGGCGATGCTTTACGCCGCTCAAGACGCGCCGTTCCTGTTCGTCGTGCAGATCATTGTCTACACCGGCGCGATCATGATGTTGTTCCTGTTCGTGTTGATGCTGGTCGGCGTAGAAACCTCCGATTCAGTAGTCGAGACGATCAAGGGGCAGCGCGCGGCCGCAGCGGTCGTTGGCGTGCTGTTCGCCGGCGTCTTGGCTACTGCCGTCGCCCAAGCGGTATCGACTGCGGTTGTCGGCCTAGGCAAATTTGACGAGCACGGCAACGTCTACCATCTAGCCGAACTCCTGTTTGGACCGTACATCGTTGCGTTCCAGTTCACCGCAGCCCTAATGATCGTTGCGGTACTAGGCGCGATGGTGCTTGCGCACCGCGAAATTCTTGTCGCCGCGCCCACTCAGCAGGAATTGCAGGCCAAGCGCATGCGCGACTACGCCGAGTTCGGTCGGCACCCCGGCAACGCGCCGACCCCGGGTGTTTTCGCCCTGCACAACGCCGTCGATACGCCGGCCCTGTTGCCCGACGGAACGCCCGTTGCCGAATCAGTTGCAGCCAGCCTTCGCGCTCGTCAACAAGATGAAGTACGCGACACGCACGAGGTTGCCGATGTGGTCGCCGAAATTGAGGCTGCTGATATCGAACCGACCGCTACGGAAGGTCAGGAGGACGCATGACCGCCTATCTGACGCTTTCGATGCTCTTGTTCTCGATCGGTGCGGTCGGCGTGCTGATTCGCCGCAACGCCATCGTCGTGTTCATGTGCGTCGAATTGATGCTGAACGCAACCAACCTCGCGTTCGTTTCGTTTGCTCGCCAACATGGCAACCTCGACGGGCAGGTCGCTGCCTTCTTCGTCATGGTTGTCGCTGCTGCTGAGGTCGTTATCGGCCTAGCCATCATTGTGTCCATCTATCGCACGCGACGTTCGGCCTCGGTCGACGAAGCGAATCTGCTGAAGGCCTAGGAGTCGAGTTGCTCGATCAGTCTTGGCTGCTAATCGCCATCCCGTTGGCGGGCGCCGCGCTGTTGCTCATGTGGGGCAAGGAGTCCGACAAGTTCGGACACCTGATTGCCACCGCATGTTCGGCCGCGTCGTTCGTGTTCGGTCTCATCATGTTCATCCAGCTCGCTGGCCGCGATCCTGCTGATCGCTCGGTCACCGCAAACCTCGGGACCTGGATTCAAGCCGGCACTTTCTCGGTGGACTTCCAGTTCACTTTTGACACGCTCTCGAGCTTGTTCGTCCTGTTGATCACCGGGGTCGGCACGCTGATTCACATCTACTCGATCGGCTACATGGCCGACGATGAGCGTCGTCGCCGCTTCTTCGCTTATCTGAATCTCTTTATCGCCGCGATGTTGACGCTGGTTTTGGCTGGCGACTACCTGGTGCTCTTCCTCGGCTGGGAGGGCGTCGGCTTGGCGTCCTACCTGTTGATTGGTTTTTGGCAGCACAAGCCGTCGGCAGCGGCCGCGGCAAAGAAAGCCTTCGTTCTCAACCGAGTCGGCGACCTCGGCATGGCGCTGGCGATCATGACGATGTTCGCGTGGTTCGGCACAACTTCAATAGCGGCGGTGAACGAACAGATTCATTCGGTGTCGGGCAACGTGGCGACGGCGCTGGGCTTGCTGCTCCTGTTGGGTGCGTGCGGTAAATCTGCGCAGGTGCCGCTGCAGGCATGGTTGCTGGACGCGATGGAAGGCCCGACCCCGGTCTCGGCCCTCATCCACGCCGCGACGATGGTTACCGCCGGCGTCTACTTGGTCGTTCGATCGCACGACATCTTCGATGCCTCGCCGACTGCGCGAAACTTCGTGATTGCCGTCGGACTTGTCACCTTGTTGGTCGGCGCCTGGATCGGTTGTGCCAAAGATGACATCAAGAAGGTTTTGGCCGGTTCGACGATGAGCCAGATCGGCTACATGATGCTCGCCGCGGGTCTTGGCCCGGCCGGTTACGCGTTCGCGATCTTCCACCTGCTGACTCACGGCTTCTTCAAAGCCAACATGTTCCTTGGTGCCGGCTCGGTGATGCACGGCATGAATGACGACGTCGACATGAGGCACTACGGTGCGCTTCGAACTGCGATGCCGGTGACGTTCTACACCTTCGGAATTGGCTACTTGGCGATCTTGGGCTTCCCCGGCACGTCGGGCTTCTTCAGTAAGGACAAGATCATCGAGACCGCCTTGGCAACGAACATCTGGGTGGGCATTGGCGCACTCATCGGTGCTGGTGTGACCGCGTTCTACATGACTCGACTGATGCTGATGACCTTCTTCGGCCAGAAGCGTTGGCAAAAGGACGTGCACCCGCACGAGTCCGGTCTAACCATGACGATTCCGTTGATGGTGCTGGCGGCCCTTTCGGCCTTCGCCGGTGTCATTTCACTCGGGAACTGGATCGAGGACTGGCTTGAGCCGGCCACCGGCCACCTCGAACACGTCGAGCCACCGCTGCCAATGCTTGCCATTACTTTGATCGTGCTGGTGGTTGTATCTGCCGGTGTCGCACTGGCTTGGTTCATCTACGGCCGCGGAAACGAAATCGCGACCGAGGCTCCGGCCGACGATCAGGTTTCAGTATTCACCCGCGCTGGTCGAGCCGAAATGTACGGCAACCAGATCAACGAGGCGCTAGTCGTCCGACCGACCACCTACCTGACCAGAGCTTTGGTTTGGGCGGATGCGAAGTTGGTCGATGGCCTAGTCACCGGTACAGCAGATCGCATCGGCGAACTGTCGGGTGAACTACGCAAGCCTCAAACCGGATTTGTTCGTTCCTATGCACTCATGGTGCTCGGAGGTGCTCTCGTGGTCCTGCTGGCCCTGTTGGCGGTGACGCTCGCATGATTCTTTCCTTGCTGATTGCAGTACCGATGCTCGGTGCGCTCGTGGTGGCTCTGTTGCCACGGACGGCAAATGGTGCACTCGCGAAGCAGGTGGCGGTCGGGGTTTCACTCCTGACGCTGGTGATGTCGCTGTTCACCTTGCGTGAGTTCGACCTCGACAGCGCCGGCTACCAGTTGACTGAGAATGCCGAATGGATTGGCGCACTAGGTGTCCACTGGGCGCTGGGCGTCAACGGCATCGGTCTGACGATGATCTTCTTGACGACGGTGCTGACGCCGATCGTCCTGATCGCTTCTTGGCACGACAAAGAACACGAACCAGAACGCACTAATACCTATTTCGCGTGGATGTTGGTGCTCGAAGCGTTGGCGATCGGCGTCTTTTCGGCCACGGACGTGTTCATGTTCTACGTCTTGTTCGAGGCGACGCTAATTCCGATCTACTTCCTGATTGGCGCTCACGGAACCGGTCAGCGCAGCTACGCCGCAGTCAAGTTCTTGATCTACAACCTCGTCGGCGGACTGCTGATGTTGGCCTCGATCGTCGGGCTTTACGTCTTGTCGACGCAGCAGGGCGGACCGAGCTTCTTGCATTCGGACTTGATGCGTCTGGACATGTCGCAGTCGACGGAACGGCTGTTGTTCTTGGGCTTCTTCATCGCCTTTGCGATCAAAGCGCCGCTATGGCCGCTGCACACCTGGCTGCCCGATGCTGCCGCCTCGGCCACCCCGGGCACCTCAGTACTGATGGTCAGCGTGATCGACAAGGTCGGCACGTTCGGCATGATCCGCTGGTGCCTCGAGCTTTTCCCGGGCGCTTCGGAGTGGGCCAGTCCAGTTGTCTTGGTGTTGGCTGCAATCAGCATCATTTACGGCGCCCTGTTGGCGATCGGCCAAGACGATTTGCGTCGCCTGATCGCGTTGACCTCAGTCTCGCACTTCGGTTTCATCGTGATGGGCATCTTCGCCTTCACCACGGTCTCGATGACCGGTTCGGTCCTCTACATGTTCAACCACGGGCTGTCGACGGCGGTTCTGTTCCTAGTGGCCGGCATGATGATCTATCGGCGCGGTTCAGGTCGCATCAGCGACTTCGGTGGCGTTCAGAAGGTCGCCCCGGTGTTAGGTGGCGTGCTGTTGATTGGCGGTCTGTCGAGCCTTTCGTTGCCTGGTTTAGCGCCGTTCGTCTCTGAGTTCTTGGTGTTGGCCGGCACGTTCACCCGATCGATACCGATCGCCGCAGTCGCGACCTTGGGCATCGTCCTGGCTGCTGTTTACATCCTGCTGATGTACCAGCGCACCATGACCGGGCCGTTGAACGAAGAAACCGCGAAGTTCACGGATTTGAGCCGTCGCGAGGTGGGTCTGCTCGCCCCGGCGATCGCGCTAATCATCGGTTTGGGCTTCTACCCTCAGCCGCTGCTCGACTTGATCGAGCCGGCCGTGACCCCGGTAGTTCAAACTGTCGGGGTTGGCGATCCGCCACAGCGAGCCTTGTTTGACATCAGTTCATCGACGACCGAGGGAGGCCACGAATGATCGGCACGCTTGTGTCCTTGGCGCCCGGGTCTTTGCTGCCCGCCGCTGATCGGCCAGACATCTTGGCGCCAGTGCTCGATTACAAGGCACTCATGCCGCTTATTGTGATCTTTGGCTTCGCCATGCTCGCGCTCGTTGTCGAGATCGTGGTGCCGAAGGCGTCGAGGTTTACGACTCAAGCTGTCGTGGCAATCGGTGGCACCGCGATTACTCTCGGGTTGACGGTCTGGCTTTACACCGATCTGGTTGCGGTTGAAAACCAGCGCTGGCATGGTCTAGGTGGTCTCGAAGGTGTCGGTGCTGTCGCTGTTGACGGGCCGGGCGTCATCACCTGGATGATGCTGCTGGTGTTCGGCATCATGTCGTTCCTGCTGTTCGCCGACCGCACTCTTGAAGGTGGGCTCAGCGCATTCACCGGGCGTGCTGCAGATGCGCCAGGCTCCGCGCAAGAGGCTGAAGCGGTAGAGGCAAAACTGGAACACACCGAAGTCTTCCCGCTGGCGCTGTTCGCGCTCTCGGGCATGATGCTGTTCGCGGTATCCCAAGACCTAATCACGATGTTTGTCGCGCTCGAAGTGCTCTCGCTGCCGCTATACGTGCTCAGCGGTTTGGCTCGGCGTCGCCGCCTGCTCAGCCAGGAAGCGGCCCTCAAGTACTTCCTGCTTGGTGCATTCGCTTCAGCATTCTTCCTATACGGCGCGGCTTTGGCCTACGGATTCTCCGGCAGCCTGAACCTCACCGAGATCGACAAGGCAGTGTCTGCTCGCGGCGATGAAGCACCCCTACTGCTGGCCGCGATTGCCCTGTTGTTGGTCGGCCTGTTGTTCAAGGTCGGTGCAGTGCCGTTCCATAGTTGGACCCCTGACGTCTATCAGGGCGCGCCGACGCCGGTTACGGCATTCATGGCCGCGGCCACAAAGGCCGCCGCGTTCGTGGCGATGATGCGAGTGCTGTTTGTCGCCTTCGGTGGATCCAGTTGGGACTGGCGGCCGATCTTGTGGATCATCGCCGTCGTGACAATGTTGCTCGGTTCGATCGTGGCAATCAGTCAAACCGACGTAAAACGGATGTTGGCGTACTCCTCGGTTGCTCACGCGGGCTTCTTGATTGTTGGCTTGTCAGGCGCCTATTTGGGCACCAAGGACGGCAACGAGATCACCTCGATTTCGTCGGTCTTGTTCTACCTGTTGGCTTACGGCGTCGCCACTATTGGCGCTTTCGCAGTCGTAACGGTGGTTCGCGATTCGGCTGGCGAGGCCACCCACCTTTCGAAGTGGGCCGGTTTGGGGAAGGCGTCGCCGTTCCTTGCCGGTTCGTTCGCACTGTTCATGCTTTCGTTTGCCGGCATCCCACTGACCGCCGGTTTCATTGGCAAATGGGGAGTCTTCTCGGCTGCTTGGGCCGGTGGAGCTTGGTTTTTGGTCGTGATCGGTGTCTTGACCAGTGCGATCGCCGCCTACTTCTACGTTCGAGTCATCGTGTTGATGTACTTCACCGAACCGATTGGTGATGGGCCGACGGTCGCGGTCGCAGGCGTGCCGACTACCGTTGTCATTGCCTTGGCTGTGATTGCAACGGTCGTCCTCGGTATCTTGCCGGGTCCGTTCCTCGATCTCGTCCAGCATGCTGGCGTCTTCGTGCGCTAGCGATTTGTACTCAAATCGGGTCGGAAGGATGTGAACCGTGTCCAGCGTCGGTTCGTTCGCTGATGCCGCGCTGGACAAGCGCGTCTCGGTTGGTGTTGAGCGGGTTGAAGAAATGCTCGCAGCCCGGGCATACAGCCCAGAACCGCTCGTCGCTGAAGCGGCCGCTCACCTGTTGTTAGCCGGTGGCAAGCGCTTTCGGCCGCTGCTGGTGATGATCTGCGCAGAGTTTGGCGATCCGAAATCTCCTGATGTCGTACCGGCCGCGGTGGTAGTTGAACTTACTCACCTGGCAACGCTCTACCACGATGACGTGATGGACGAGGCCGCTGTTCGCCGTGGTGCGCCGAGCGTGAACGCTCGCTGGGATAACTCGGTGGCGATTCTGGTTGGTGACTTCCTCTTCGCGCGAGCTTCGTCGCTGGTCGCTGATCTTGGCCCAGATGCCGTTCGCGTACAGGCAGAAACATTTGCGCGACTGGTGCACGGTCAGATTCGCGAAACGATCGGTCCGCGAGACGGCGAGGATGTGCTCGATCACTATCTTTCGGTGGTTGCCGACAAGACCGGTTCGCTCATCGCCACCGCGGCAAGGTTCGGCGCAATGATGTCGGGTGCTGGGCCGGATGTTGAAGCGACCCTGATCGAGTTCGGTGAACGAATTGGTGCGGCCTTCCAGCTGGCAGACGACATCATCGACATCGCTAGTGACTCCGATGATTCGGGCAAGGTGCCGGGCACCGATCTTCGTGAAGGGGTCCCAACGTTGCCGACGTTGCTGGTTCAGCGGCACCGTACCGGTGACGATGACCGTCTGGTCGAATTGCTTTCCGGGCCGATCACCAACGAGGAAGAAGTCCAGTGGGCGATTAAGGCTCTGCGTGCGCATCCGGCAATGGATGGGGCGCGTGATTACGTTCGCGCCGAGGCTAATGCCGCACGCGACCTGCTAGTCAAGTTGCCGGCGGGGTCGGCTCGCGATGCGCTCGAAGAGCTCTGCGTCCGCGCCACCGACCGACTCGGCTGAAGCCAGTCTCTAGAGCGCGGAAGATTCCGCCGCGCACTCTTCGGCGATCCGGTTGACTCGTCGTCGGTTGGCGATCGCGTCGATGGTGAAGACGACCAAGGCGGCCCAAACGATCAAAAAGCCGAACCATCTGGCCGGGCTCATCTGTTCGTCGAAGACCGTCAGGCCGAAGATGAACTGCAGGATCGGACCTAGGTATTGCAAGATGCCCACGGTGGTGAGCGAGAGTCGAGTAGCCGCGGCGCCAAACAGCAGCAGCGGAACGGCGGTGACAACGCCAGTGCCGATCAATAGCAGCGTGTTCTCAGTGCTTTCGTGCCCGAACGTTAGCGTTCCGGCAAAGGCTAGGTAGCCGAGAAAGGCAATCGAGAACGGGAAAAGTATCGTGGTTTCGACCGACAATGCTTCTACCGTCCCGAGGTTGGCTTTCTTCTTTAGGAAGCCATACGTGGCGAAGCTGAACGCTAGGACCAACGCGATCCACGGCGGCTGCCCATAGTCAATCGTCAACACCAACACGGCCAATGCGCCCAGGGCGACGGCTGCCCACTGCAGCCTGCGCAGGTTCTCCCCGAGCAGGAACACGCCAAGCAAAACTGTGACGAGCGGATTGATGAAGTAACCAAGCGAGGCATCAATTACGTGGCCGTTGGTGACTCCCCAGATGAACCCGCCCCAGTTGATGGTTATTACCACCGAGGCGAAAGCCAACGGCACCATTAGGTTGCGCTGGCGAAGGATCTGCAAATAGGGACGCCACTTTTTGGTGATCGTCAGTAGGCCGACGCAAAAGACGAACGTCCAAGCAATTCGGTGGGCGAGAATTTCCCACGGTGAGGCCGGCTCAAGCAGCGGCCAATAGAGCGGAAAGAAGCCCCAACAAAGGTAGGCGGCTACGCCGTAGACAATCCCCGATTTTGAGTCAGCGCCTTTTTGCGCCTGGATTGACGCGGCCATGATGGGCCGAGTCAGCGATAGTTCGTGAACTGAACCGCGAAGTCCAGGTCGGCGCCGTTGACCAGCGCGATCACTTCTTGAAGTGCGTCGCGACTCTTGGCCGAAACCCGCAGCTCGTCGCCTTGGATCTGGACCTTTACGCCCTTGGGGCCCTCGTCTCGGATCAACTTGCTGAGCTTCTTCGCCTGCTCGGTGCTGATGCCTTCGCCGAAGGAGCCGCTGATCTTGATGTCCTTGCCGGACTGGCGTGGATCTTGGGTCTCAAGGGTCTTGAGGCTGATATTTCGCTTGATCAGCTTTTCCTTGAACACTTCGAGGACAGCGAGTGCGCGCTCTTCGGCGTTCGCGGTGATCTCAATGCCCCACTCGCCACTCCAGTCGATCGAAGCGCCGGTGTTCTTGAAGTCGTAGCGCGTCGCGATCTCTTTGGCCGCCTGGTTGAGGGCATTGTCGGCCTCTTGGCGGTCGATCTTGCTGACGATGTCGAAGGAGGAATCAGCCATGAGGACACCCTACGACCTGTGCTGGTGGGCTTCATCGGCGACTAGGCACCGTGCCGAGGTGGGGCTGATTTCAGGGGGCCGGCAGGTTTGGGGTAACCTTGCAGACTGTCGCGGCAGGTTGCCCGAGCGGCCAAAGGGAGCTGACTGTAAATCAGCCGGCATTGCCTACATAGGTTCGAATCCTATACCTGCCACGCGAGAGATCCTCGGTGCCGAATCGGCGCCGAGGATCTTGTTTTTGGCCATGGGGCCTCCCGACATTTGCGTTCGCGCCGAGGCCGGCCGCAACGCTACGATTTAGCGATGGGGACATTCGGAGATGGGGATTCTCAGCCAGGTAGCGAAGAACTACTGGAGAGGTTCTACGCCTTAGTGCCAGACGCACTGGAGTTGGACCAGATCGAAGAGTGGCACCGCGATGACGAGCGGCTGGCTGAAGAAAAATTTTGGGAGCAGTTAGAGGCGATGTATCCGGCCGTGTTCGAGGGTTGCCCTAACTGCACCGGGGTGTGCCACGAGGATGCAGCGACCGACGAAAACGACGAATCTGCCGCTGGGCCAAAGCCGATTCGGCCGGAATTGGCGCAATTCATTATCGAGAGATTGCTCGGCGGAGAAGTGATCGACGACTAGCAGTTCTCGACCGGCAGGTAGGTTGAACGGATGGCAGACTCTTGGTTCGACCGGCGGACCTTCCACCGGTCTAGGTGGAGCACCACGCAATTGTTGGCCGCCAAGTCTGTCGCCGACACCACCGTGAGTCTGGTCATTCCGGCCAGAAACGAAGCCGCCACGATCGGCGAAGTCGTGGCCGGCGTTTACGACCAGTTCCACGGCTCGCTGCTCGACGAGATCGTGGTCATTGACGGTCGCTCGAGCGACGACACCGCCAAGATCGCGACCGATGCTGGCGCAACCGTGCACGCCATCGACGACATTCGCCCCGAGCTAGGCAGTCGGCTTGGCAAGGGCGAGGCGCTGTGGAAGTCGCAGTTCGTGACCAGCGGCGACATTTTGGTTTTCATGGACGCTGACCTGACTGACTGGCACACCGGATTCGTGCCTGGTCTGCTCGGTCCGCTGCTGACTGATCGCAGTGTTTCTCTGGTCAAGGCTGCCTACGAGCGGCCGCTTCGCGAAGGTGCAACTGAGGTTCGCCATGGCGGCGGTCGAGTGACCGAACTGGTGGCCCGGCCCCTCCTAGCGTTGCATTTCCCGCAGTTGACTGACGTGATTCAGCCGCTGGCCGGCGAATGGGCGGTTCGCCGCGACATTTACGAGACCTTGTCGGTTCCGGCTGGCTACGGGGTTGATCTTGCCGCGGTCATCGACGTGACCACTGCCCATGGCTTGGACGCGCTGGCGCAAGTCGAGTTGGGTCGCCGGGCACATTCGCATCAGAGCGTCCACCAGTTGGCGGCGATGGCGGTTCAGTTGATGGCTGCAGTCGATGCTCGCTCCGGGCGCGGCAGCAAGTCCGACAGCGCCGAACTTCGTCAGTTTCTGCCCGGTGGCCCGACTAATGCGGCCACACTGACCGAAGTGGACTTGACCGAACGGCCACCGGCGAAAGGGGTAGGCAAATGACCTTGAAGCTCGGTCGGCGCGAGTTCGCTGACGACCAGACGCTCATGATGGCGATCGTCAACCGGACGCCAGACTCGTTCTTCGACAAAGGGGCTACTTGGGCCGAGGATGCGGCGTTCCAGCGAGTAGAGCAGGTTATTGCCGAGGGCGCAGAAATCGTCGATATCGGCGGGATCAAGGCCGCTCCGGGTGTCGAGATCGACGCGGCCGAAGAAATGCGTCGAGTGGTCGGCTTCGTCGAACGAGTTCGGGGGGCTTTCCCAGATTTGGTGATCAGCGTCGACACTTGGCGCGCCGAAGTTGGCGAAGCAGTGTGCGCTGCCGGCGCCGACCTGCTAAACGACGCTTGGGGCGGTGCTGACCCTCGGTTGGCTGAAGTGGCCGCAGAGTTTGACGCCGCGCTCGTTTGCACCCACACCGGCGGCGTCAAACCACGGACAAGACCTCACCGGATCGAGTACGAGGACGTGGTCGCCGATGCGATCGCCGCCACCGTTGCTCAAGCTGAACGAGCGGTGGCGCTTGGCGTCGACCGCAATTCGATCTTGATCGACCCGGCCCATGATTTTGGCAAGAACACTTTCCATTCCCTAGAGCTCACTCGGCGCCTTGGCGAGTTGGTCGACACTGGTTGGCCAGTCTTGGTCTCGTTGTCAAACAAGGATTTTGTTGGCGAGTCGTTGGACCTGCCGGTTGGTGAGCGCTTGCTGGGTACCTTGGCTGCGACGGCAGTCTCGGCGATGGCGGGCGCTCGGGTCTATCGCGTTCATCAGGTTGGTGAAACGCGCCAAGTGGTCGACATGGCGCAGACGATCGCCGGTCGGCGACTACCGACCCGCGCGATTCGGGGGCTGGCATGATTCGCCAATTCGTGGTCGTTCCGCCGGTGCCTGCGCTACTGCCGAGATATCGCAGTTCGATTGACCCGGTGGCGGACCTGCGCGCCTCGGCACTGGACGTGGTCGCGGCGATGACTCGCGACGCCGAAGAAGTGTCGATTCTGGGCTCCGACCGGTTCGCTGGCGCGGTTGGTCGGGCACTGCTTGCTGGCGCTGGCTATGAGGGTCGAGTCACTCGCGAGGCGCCGGTCGCGTTGGTGATGGCCAATGGAAGTGCCATGCGCAGTGAGAAGGCACCAGGGCACCTTGACGATCGGGCTTTCGATTTTGATGACGCAGTTGACTTGGCCTTGCGTTCTGGCGACCCGCTCCGGTTGTCGGCGCTGGACGCAATGCTTGGGACTGAACTCTGGGCCAGCGGCATCGACACGCTGCGCGACCTCGGTCAGCACCTAACTGGCTCGTGGCGGGTGTCTGTGCCGCACGCGGATGCGCCCTACGGCGTCCTGTGGTGGGTCTGCGCGTGGGTCCGCGCCGACTGAACCAGAACCTTGTCGGCGGCGTGCGCAGTCGCTGACCTAGGCTGGAGGACGTGGCCTATGACGCGCTGTTCGACAAAGTTTTTTCGCGGATGGATCCGGAGAAGATTCACGAAAAGGCCTTCGCCTCGATTCGTGCGGGTCGGGCGATAAGCAAAGTTTTGTATCGAGTTGACCCCAAGCCAGTAACGCTGATGGGGATCGAGTTCCCCCATCGGTTCGGACTTGCCGCCGGGTTCGACAAGAACGCTCGCGGGGTCTTGGGGCTTCAGGCTCTTGGCTTTGGGCACGTCGAGATCGGCACCGTGACGGCCCGGCCTCAGCCCGGCAACGACCGGCCCAGACTTTTCCGGCTCACTGAAGATCACGCAATCATCAACAGGATGGGCTTCAACAACGACGGCGCGGCCCAGGTCGCGGCGCGACTGCATCGGCTTCGCGACACTAAGGCTGGAGCGCGCGCGGTAATCGGCGTGAACATCGGTAAGACGAAGGTGGTTCCGGCTGAGGGCGCGGCCGATGATTACGCCGAAAGCGCGCGACTGCTTGCGCCGTTTGCCGACTACCTCGTCGTAAACGTTTCAAGCCCAAACACGCCTGGGCTGCGCGATTTGCAAGCAACCAGTTCACTCGAACCGATCTTGGCCGCCGTCAAGGAAATCGCCGACGCGAACCACGGCCGCCGGGTTCCGCTAGTGGTAAAAATCGCTCCTGATCTGGCTGGCGAAGACATCGAGGCGGTCACGGACTTGGCCCTGGCTTTGGGTCTTGACGGGATCAGCGCCACCAACACGACCATTGCCCGACCGGTCGAACTCAAGTCGAGTCGCGGCGAAATTGAGGCGGCCGGGGCCGGTGGCCTATCGGGCCCGATCTTGGCGGATCGGTCGACCGAGGTGCTTCGCCAGATCCGCGAACGTGCCGGTGACCGACTGGTTCTTATCGGAGTCGGGGGAGTGACAACTCCGGCAGATGTGACAGCCAGAATTGCTGCGGGCGCAGACCTTGTTCAGGCCTACACGGGCTTCATTTACGGGGGTCCGAAGTGGCCTTCGACGCTGGCAAAAGTGGCTCATTGAGACCCCGATTTGGGAACTTGGCACCTGACCCGGTATCTTTGCTTGTCGGCTTGCCCCTTTAGCTCAGTCGGCAGAGCGTTTCCATGGTAAGGAAAAGGTCTACGGTTCGATTCCGTAAAGGGGCTCTGAGGAGCGAGGTCACTCGCAACTTCTGTGGCTGGGTAGCTCAGGTGGTTAGAGCACACGACTCATAATCGTGGGGTCGCGGGTTCGAGTCCCGCCCCAGCTACCAAGACGGCAAGACTGAAACGCCCATAAGTATGGGCACCAACGAAAGAGGCACACCGTGGCCAGCAAGAGTTCCGACGTTCGGCCCAAGATCACCTTGGCCTGCACTGAGTGCAAAGAGCGCAACTACATCACCAAGAAGAACCGTCGCAACGATCCCGATCGTCTCGAGGTCAACAAGTTCTGCCCGCGCTGCAAGACGCACCGCGCGCACCGCGAGACTCGCTGAATCTTCAGTTGCTTCAACCCCCCTCTCCCGACTGGGAGTGGGGGGTTGTCGACGTCTTAGGGCAGTTTGGCTCGATAGGATCGCGGCCATGAACTTGTCGCAAGTGACCACGCTGCGGATGGGTGGCCCGGCCAAAAAAATAGTCGAGGCAACCACCGAAGGCGGTCTCATCGAAGCGGTCCGGTCGGCCGACCTTGCAGGTGAGCCGGTGCTGCTGGTCGCTGGCGGCAGCAACCTCGTGGTCGCCGATGAGGGGTTCGACGGAACCGTCGTGTTGGTCCGCACCGGCGGGATTACCGAATCGGTCGACGAGTGCAGCGGAGCACTAGTCACGGTCGCCGCCGGCGAAAACTGGGACGACTTTGTTGCGTATGCCATCTCGCGCGATTGGGCGCAGATTGAGGCGCTCTCGGGTATCCCCGGGGCCGTGGGGTCCACCCCGATCCAGAACGTCGGCGCTTACGGCCAGCAAGTCAGCGACACGATTGCCGCAGTTCGCGCGTGGGACCGAGAAGAAGACCGGGTGACCACGCTGATGGCCGCGGACCTGGAGTTTGGCTACCGATCGAGTCTGTTCAAGACTCAGCCCGGCCGTTACGTCGTGCTGACGGTTCAGTTTCAGTTCCCGCTCGCCGCCGGCCTCAGCGCGCCAGTTCGCTACGCCGAACTGGCGCGTATCTTAGGCATTGCCGAAGGGGAGCGGGCCGAACTGGCCGCGGTGCGACAAGCAGTGTTGGGTCTGCGGGCAGCCAAGGGCATGGTCCTTGATCCGCTCGACCATGACACTTGGAGTGCAGGCTCGTTTTTCACCAACCCGATCATTTCTGAAGCGGCCGCCGAAGCGCTGGGTGAATCCGCCCCGAAATTTTTGCAGCCCGACGGCACAGTGAAGACCAGCGCGGCTTGGCTGATCGAGCAGTCCGGGTTTGCTAAGGGGTACCAGCGAGGCGGGGTCGGTCTGTCGACCAAGCACACGCTCGCGTTGACCAATCGAGGAGCCGGCACGGCCACCGAACTAATCGACCTCGCCCGCGAAGTGCGAGACGAGGTCGAAAAGCGGTTTTCGGTCCGACTGGTGAATGAGCCGGTCTTTGTGGGTCTTGAGTTATCGCGCTAACCGGGTTCAGGCCGACAGCAGCGAGGTGAAACTGCTGGTCTCTGAGGTGGTGAGGCCCAGTGTGAAGAGCCCGATTATGAAGGCCCATACGAGCACGAAAAGCACCAGAAAGATGGTGCCGATGATTCCGCAAATCCGGCCAGTGTTGGCTTCGTTGCGGCCGCTGTACATTGTCGAGTTGGCATCTATCTCGCGCACTGCCTTGCCGCCGATGGCCCAAGCGAACGGACTGAGGATCAGCAGGAAGCCGCCGCAGAAGGCGATGCTGGCTAGGCCGAGGATTCCCAAAACCATTGCAGTAGTTGCGTTCGGGTGCTTCGGGAGTAGTTGGGCGCCCCACTGCTGGTTTGGTGGCGGAGTCGGTGCCGCGCCATAGGCGGGCTGCCCTTGATAGGGCTGCTGGCCTTGGTAGTACTGCCCTGGGGGCAGCTCGGAAGGCTGGGATCCGGGGTACGTGGGTGGGTCCTGGCCAGGAGGGTTCTCAGTCATGGGTTCATGGTCCCACGGCCGCTGGTTAGCCACCGATCGATGCCAGCGAGCGATTCGAGCTTGAGCTTTTCTGGCGCCTGGCTGGCCAAGATTGACGATCGGGCCAAGTCGGCCAGTTCGCGATCAGAAAAGTCTTGGGCCGCACGCAGCAGTGCATATTGACCAGCGAGCCGAGTGCCGAATAGGAGGGGATCGTCAGAACCCAGGGCCACCAAAATGCCGGCTGCCGTTAGCTCTCGGACGGGAATTTCTTCGAGCGTTGCATAAACCCCAAGCGACACGTTCGAGGCCGGACAGACTTCAAGTGCGATTTGCTTACTGGCCAACAGTTCAAGTAGTTGCGGATCCTCGGCCGAGCGGACGCCGTGTCCTAACCGGTTGGGGGAGAGGGACTCAAGGCATTCGCGAACGTGCTGTGGCCCGCAGAGCTCACCCGCATGCGGCGCCAAGAGCAGGCCGGCCCGTTCAGCAATGCCAAATGCGGGCGCGAATTCTGCAGTCGTGCCTCGCCGCTCATCGTTCGACAGACCGAACCCGTGAACTCCTCGGCCGACGTACTGGGCAGCCAAGCGGGCCAATGCCCGAGCATCTAGCGGGTGGCGAATCCGGTTCGCGGCGATCACGACGCTCATCTGTAGCCCGGTGCTCGCTGTGGCCTGGGCAACGGCGTCAAGTACGAGCTCGGTAAAAGCAGTGATTCCGCCAAAGAGGCCGCCGTAGCCGGATGGGTCCACTTGGATTTCGGTCCAAACTGAGCCATCTGCGAGGTCGTCTTCGGCCGCTTCGCGAACCAGTCGACGGATGTCATCGGGGGTTCGTAACACCGAACGAGCGGTGTCGTAGAGGCGCTGGAACCGGAACCAACCCTTCTCATCAACTGCAGACAGTTGCGGCGGCCACTGGTCCGTCAGTGCGCTTGGCAGGCCGATCCCGTCTCGCTCGGCAAGTTCCAGCAGGGTCGAATGACGCATCGAGCCGGTGAAATGCAGGTGGAGGTGGGCTTTGGGTAGCGTCACCAGTGACCTCATCTGGTCATCGTGCCATGACTTGCAGCCGGGCCGCGGCCGCTTGTCGACACCGCGAATTTGGGTGGCTGGTTTCGCGTTCTGGTCTTAGCCGCGTACACTTGACGAAACCGGCGAAACTACCCTGTTTCGTCATGCCCGTTTGAAGGCCACAAAAATGGCAGATTTCGGGCGAAGGGCACTGGCGCAATTGGTAGCGCATCGGTCTCCAAAACCGAAGGTTGTGGGTTCAAGTCCCTCGTGCCCTGCGAGTTCGATTCACGCCGTGGGTCGAAGCCGAACAAAGTAAGGAGCACCGTGAGCGAGAATCACGAGCTATCCGCCGCTGGCGGCAAGCGCACGTCCTTGCTGACGTTCTACCGCCAAGTGGTGGCCGAACTGCGCAAGGTCGTTTGGCCGACGCGTCCACAGGTCATCAATTACTTCTACGTGGTGATCGTTTTCGTGCTCATCATGATGACGTTTGTGGCCGGCCTGGACTACTTGCTCGGTAAAGCCATCTTCGAAATCTTCTCCTGAAAAAACAAGGACTGAACCCCGTGACCTCCGAATTCGACGAGACCGTCGACCCTGCCGAAGAGACTGCTGTCGAGGCTGCTGGCGATGAGACCGCCGCCGCTGAGGCAGTTGCCGAGGACGCTGCGACTGAAGACGCTGCCGTCGAGGACGATGCGCAGGCCACTGATGACGAAGAGATCGATCTGCTCAAGGAATTTCGCGATCGTCTCTGGAGCCAGCCAGGTGACTGGTACGTAATCCACACGTACGCAGGCATGGAAAAGCGCGTCCAGCAAAACCTAGAGAACCGCAAGGTCGCGCTTAACGCCGAGGACTACATTCACGAGATCGTCGTGCCGACCGAAGAGGTCGCCGAGATCAAGAACGGCCAGCGCAAACTGGTCCGTCGCACCGTTCTGCCGGGCTACGTGCTCGTGCGAATGGATCTGACTGATGATTCGTGGGGCGTAGTGCGCCACACCCCGTCGGTCACCGGATTTGTGGGCAACGCCCACCAGCCGGTACCCCTGAGTTTGGCCGAGGTGGAAAAGATGCTCGCCCCGGCAGTGGAAGCTGAAGTTGCCGCCGAGGCAACTGAAGCCGCCACCCAGCAGCAGAGCTCGGCGCCAAAGGTCGAGTTCACCGATTTCGCGACCGGCGACTCCGTCATGGTGGTCGATGGTCCGTTCGCAACGCTGCACGCCACGATCACCGAGATCAACGTCGACGCCCAGCGTGTTAAGGCGCTCGTTGAGATCTTCGGTCGTGAAACCCCGGTCGAACTCAGTTTCGATCAGATCAGCAAAGTCTGATCGTTCGATCACCGCAATACCCATCAAGTAGAAACAAGGACCCGAAATGCCTCCCAAGAAGAAGGTTGCGGCTGTCGTCAAGGTGCAGCTGCAGGCCGGACAGGCCAACCCGGCACCGCCAGTAGGTACCGCGCTCGGCCCGCACGGCGTCAACATCATGGATTTCTGCAAGGCGTACAACGCCCAGACCGAATCCATGCGTGGAAACGTCATCCCCGTTGAGATCACGATCTATGAAGACCGCACATTCTCCTTCATCACGAAGACGCCGCCGGCGGCCGAACTGATCAAGAAGGCCGCAGGCCTGCAGAAGGGCTCGGGCGTCCCGCACACGGACAAGGTCGGCAAGATCACCAAGGACCAAGTCCGCGAGATCGCCACGACCAAGATGCCTGACCTCAACGCCAACGACATCGACGGCGCCATGAAGATCGTCGAAGGCACCGCCCGCTCCATGGGCGTCACGGTCGACTGAAACTAATCCATTTCGTGGGAGGGCCAGCTGGGCCCGCAACCACAACCTGGTAGCAAAGAAAAGAGAAACCAGTTATGTCACAGCACAGCAAGGCTTACCGCGCAGTTGCCGAAAAGATCGATTCGAATGCGCTTTACTCCCCGCTCCAGGCCACCACGCTGGCCAAGGAGTCGGGTTCGAAGAAGTACGACTCGACCGTTGACGCCGTAGTGCGTCTGGGTGTCGATCCGCGTAAGGCGGACCAGATGGTCCGTGGCACCGTGAACCTGCCGAACGGCACTGGCAAGACCGCCCGGGTCCTGGTCTTCGCCACTGGTGCAAACGCTGAGGCCGCCCGCGAAGCCGGTGCGGACTTCGTCGGCGCCGACGAGTTGGTCGACAAGGTGAACGGCGGCTGGCTCGATTTCGACGCCGTGGTCGCCACGCCAGACATGATGGGCAAGGTCGGTCGTCTCGGTCGCGTGCTTGGCCCGCGCAACCTGATGCCGAACCCGAAGACCGGAACGGTCACCCCCGACGTGACCAAGGCCGTCAACGACATCAAGGGTGGAAAGATCGAGTTCCGCGTTGATCGTCACGCCAACGTTCACTTCGTAATCGGCAAGGCTTCGTTCTCCGCCGAGCAGTTGGCGCAGAACTACGGTGCTGCGATGGAAGAGATCTTGCGTCTCAAGCCGTCCAGCTCCAAGGGTCGCTACGTCAAGAAGGCGACGATCTCCACGACCAACGGTCCTGGCATCCAGGTCGACCCGACGCGCACGCGCAACTTCGCCAGCGACGACGAGGCCTGAGTTCGCTTCAGTCTGACGACACGGCGCTCACCCAACTGGGTGGGCGCCGAGGATCTGATCGAGAAGATCCAGGGCGGCTGGCTCGATTTCGACGCCGCGATCG
>JAKPAQ010000388.1 GCA_029779385.1 Actinomycetes bacterium
GTGAGGTTTTGGCCTCGAGGGTCGCCATCGCGGCAGTGCCCACGAGGATGCCGTCGACCGGCATTTCTTCGAAGCCGTGGCGAAGCGCCCAACTGCCAGTCAGCCAGGCGGCAGCGCGTTCGCCGGTGCCGATTCCGCCACCAACGCAAAGCACGATGTTGGCTTGGGCGCGCAGGTCGCCGTAGGTCGCCAAGATGAGTTCGTCGAGGTCTTCCCATGAGTGGTGACCGCCGGCGCGACCGCCCTCGACCTGCACGATGACGGTTCCGGTCACGGACTTGGCAATCGCGATTACTTCCCGGATTTGGCCGATCGTGCCGGGCTTGAAGACGACATGCTCGATGCCGATTTGGGTCAGCTCTTCCACCAAGGCGACGGCTTCGTCGAGTTCGGGAATCCCGGCGGTGACGATCACCGAGTCGATTGGGGCACCGGCGCTACGGGCGCGCTGGACGAGTTTGGTTTGACCCAACTGGAGCCGCCACAGGTAGGGGTCGAGGAATAGCGAGTTGAAGGCGAACGAGGCTCCCTCGTCGAGCAGTCCGGTCAGTTCGGCAATCCGGTCGGCGAAGATCTCTTCGGTAACCTGTCCGCCGCCGGCCAGTTCGGCCCAGAATCCGGCGTTCGCGGCGGCGGCGACGATGGGCGCTTCGACCGTCGTTGGCGTCATTCCCGCGAGCAGGATTGGCGATTTGCCGGTGGCCTTGGTGAATTTAGTTTCAAGCATTAGTTGGCCGGTCGGCGCGGTCACGAGTCTGGGCGCAAACGCCGACCAGGCGACCGGGCGAATCGGTCGAGCGCCGACCACCGAAAGTTCGCGTTGGCCGCGTTTGGTGGCGGTGGCGACCAGGCCAACGCCTCGCGCGCGGGTTTGAGCAGCCGATAGCCGCGAAGCCAAGTCACCTGGGCCGACATCGAGCAACCAGCTCGGTCCGGCGTCGAGCACTTGAGTGAGTTGCGCGACCCAGTCCACCTCGTTGACGATCGACTCGAAGGTGAGGCGGCGGGCGTGCTCGACATCGATGCCAATGCGTTCGGCCCAGTCGGCGACGAGGTCGGCCGCCTCGGCCAATTGCGGGTGATGGAAAGCCAACTGCGATTCAACCGGTTCGATGACTGGTGTGAAGCCGGCACCACCAGTGGCGAGCCTGTCGCGCTCGGCCTTTTCGGTGGCCGCGACCTGCTCGAGCCGTGCCACCGCGACTGCCAAGTCGACTTCGGTCCCTGACAGGACGACCGCGCGGTGGCCATTTCGGATCCGGCAGACCGCACCGGTGCCGTCAATGATCTCGGCGACTCGCTC
>JAKPAQ010000192.1 GCA_029779385.1 Actinomycetes bacterium
ATGCCCAACTGAACACCTACCTGCGTGAGTTTCCGATGGCGTTCAGGTTCTGCGTGCTCACCATCATCAGCGACGGCATCACCGCCCGCTACGGAACGCCGTTCACGCCTTTGAACCACTACGCGCCCTGGAACGTCGACGACGACGGCCGGCGCGCGTCCCTCACCAGCGATCCGGACAACCTCAACCTGGGTGTCGAACTGGAGTACCTGATCGACGGCGTGTGCAACCCCGAACGGTTCTTGCAGTTGCAGCGCAACTTCGTGGCGTTCGACGCGGGCGGTGACGGGTTCGTCAAACGAATCGCCAAGCCGCACCAGTACTTCGCGGTCACCAAGGCCGTCGGGGCCACCGTGACGGCCGCCGAAACCAACGGCAAGGCCGGGGTGGTGTGGCACACCCAGGGCTCGGGCAAGTCGATGGAGATGGAGCTCTACGCCCACCTCGTTGCACAGCAGCCCAAGCTGAAGAACCCCACGTTGGTGGTTGTCACCGACCGCAACGAGCTGGACACCCAACTGTTCGAGAGCTTCAATCGCTCGCGGCTGCTGGCAGAGTCTCCCGTTCGCATCACGCAACGCGCACACCTGCGCGCCGAACTCACAGATCGGCAAACCGGCGGCATCTACTTCACCACCTTGCAGAAGTTCGGATTGACCGATGATGAGCGCAAGGCGGGCCTCGACCACCCACTGCTGAGCGACCGCCGCAACATCATCGTGATCGTCGACGAAGCGCATCGCAGCCACTACGACCACCTCGACGGTTTCGCGCGGCGCATTCGTGAAGCACTGCCCAACGCCACCTTCATCGCGTTCACCGGCACCCCCATCTCGTTCGCCGACCGCAACACCGTCGACGTGTTCGGTGACGTGATCGACACCTACGACCTCACCCGGGCAGTGGACGACGGGGCAACCGTCCCGGTGTATTTCGAGCCACGACTGATCACCGTGAAACTGACCGGCGAAGTCACCGAAGAACAACTCGATCTGGCCGCCGACGAGGCCACCGTCAGCCTCGATCAGGTGGAACGCGAGAAGATCGAGCAGTCCGTGGCCGTGATCAACGCGGTGTACGGTGCGCCTGCGCGCCTGGCTGAGTTGGCGTCGGACATCCTTCAGCACTGGGACGCTCGATCGGCTGCGATGCGTCCCTTCATCGAGTCGCCGGGCAAGGCGATGATCGTATGTTCTACCCGCGAAATCTGCGCTGACCTCTACGAACAGATCATCAGATTGCGCCCCGACTGGCACGACGACGCGGTCGACGCGGGCGTGATCAAAGTCGTCTACTCCGGGTCTGCCTCTGACAAAGAGCCCGT
>JAKPAQ010000198.1 GCA_029779385.1 Actinomycetes bacterium
TCGAGAAGCGAGAGCGCGCCGGGTGTAGCGACGACTTGACCGAGCCCGAATCGGACTCGCCGCGGCGGCAGCACGATGATCAGATGCCCAGATGCAGATGGAACCGATGGAGTACGCGGCGTCGGCATGTCTTGCTTTGGATCGAGTGGATCAAGAGAACTCATGGGAACTCCAGTGAAGTGAATGACTTGGTTGAAGAAAGTGGTCGCAACAACGCTCGACGCAGACGCACGTTCGCGTCCGGCACGGTGTCGGATCGGCGAGAGTGGAATGAAGCGGTCGTCAGGGAGTGACGGCGGTGACGTCGAGTGGCGCGCCGACCGCGCGAACGGCGGTTCGGGGACGGCGCTGGTGCCGTCTATTCGGCGGCGCGGTACATCGCAGCTACGACGTCGCGGGTGGTCGGGCGTTGTCCAGTCTGCCGAATGGCCATGCATTCGCGAGCGATCACCGTCCGGACTTGCTCGAATTGCAGCCGGCCAGCCAGTGGCTCGTACGTCGCGGCGGGCAAGTCGACACCACACCACCAACGGACGGCGGACGCGAGTTGCACCGCGCCCAGGGCGCGTTCTTGCTGACCGACTCGGTAGCAGTCGAGGACGCCCGAGGGTAGCCACGCGTAAAACTCGTCAGCAGACTCGGTCGAAGCCATGAACAGCAGCGCGTCGAATGGGGTGACCGCCAGGTCTGCAAGCAGCGCTTCGTCCGAACGGTAGGCGTTGTCGAGCATGGCCAGGAACTCGTTGGTCACATTTGCATAGCGGTCGATGCCGGATGCGGTTTGCCAGCTTGTGACGTCCAGCAGGTGCATCGCGGGTAGATTCCATGGCGGCTCGAACAGGTCGCTGATGTGGCTTTCTGGGACGCTCAGCAGCGCCGCAAGATACCGATTTCGCTCGGCCTCTGTCGTCCAGTTCATCGCGGCCAGGGCACGGCGAAGCACAGCCCCTGGAGACGTCCCGGAGCGATATTCAGAACCGACGTCCGTGTCGGACTGGTAAATGGCCACGGCCAAACGAATCAGTTCGGTCTCCGCCGCCTCCAGATGCAGGCGTTCGGTCAGTCTCGCGATCATGCGAGTAGCGATTGAGGGTGGCTCGGTTGCTACCGTGATCGGGATTTCGTGGGCTGCTCGGTCGGGTTCCGACGGTAGGCACGGAAGTGCATTCGCAACACGCGCCAAAAATCGACGCCGCAACCAGTCAAAGTAGGGGTGATCTCGTTTTTCGTGCTATTTGTAGCGGCTGAGCCCGAGAGCGGCTCTGAATAAGGCTTGCAGCATATCCAGTTAGCCATCAATTTCCGTTCTTGGGCGATTCGGCCTTGAATTCGGGCAGATAAACTTCCGTCGCGAATGCTCGAGTTCAGGCGCGATAGCATAGGAGCGT
>JAKPAQ010000268.1 GCA_029779385.1 Actinomycetes bacterium
GCTTCACCGGTTTGCTCAAAGTGGTAGGTAAATAGTCGCGGCGCAATCAGTGCGGCCGTGATCGCGAGCGTAATCGCTCCAACAGCGATCACCACGATCTGCCCGGCCATCATTCTCACAGCCAGACTGCGCGGCCGACTCATACGACCATTCCGTAGCCGACCCCGCGGACTGTGCGAATCCACCGCGGCTCAGCTGCATGATCACCAAGCTTGCGGCGAACGTGCCCAACATGGACATCTACCAAGTGTTCATCGCCGAACCAGTCGGGGCCCCACACCGCGTCGATGAGCTGCCGACGACTAAATACCTGGCGCGGATTGGCGCACATGACGGCTAAGAGGTCGAACTCCGTTCGTGTCAGTTCCAATTCACCATCGTTGACCTGTACTTTTCGCGCCAGTGGATCGACTGTCAGCGAACCGAGTTGGAGCAACTGACCCTCGGCCCCTACGGGACGGCCTGGGGACGACTCAAAAGTTCGAGGTCGGCGAAGCATCGCTCGAGCCCGAGCAACCAGTTCGCGGGGAGAGAACGGCTTCACGAGGTAGTCGTCGGCCCCAACGGACAAGCCAATGATCTTGTCCAACTCTTCGTCCCGAGCCGTCAACATGATGATGTAACAGTCGCTGAAGGTTCGGATTTGTCGGCACACCTCAACTCCGTCTATGCCTGGCAACATCAGATCCAAAACGACTAGGTCGGGCCGATGGTCCCGTGCCGAAACCACCGCGTTGCTCCCGTTGAATGCGAGGTCTACCTCAAAGCCGTCGGCTTCCAGGTAGGAACCAATCACCCTGGCGAGCGGCTGCTCATCGTCCACGACAAGCACACGAGATCGCTGGGCCACGCACACTCCTCTCACTCAAGCCGACTTCCGCGGTCTCCACATCTTCTGGCAACGACAGCGACCTACGGAAGGTTATGGAGTAGATCTCGTGTTCGAACGTACTCCTCAGTTGTCAACTCACCGGCGGCCAGGCGGCGGCGCAAGATCTCATCTGGCGTATCGACGCGACCTCGGCCTTGTTGCGGTGTTGATCTTGTGAGGGCTACGACGCCCCACACGGCCGCGCCAACCAACATGATCCATATGACTGGCATGAGCAGCATCCATAGATTGCTGCCGCCCTGGTTGTACCAACCCATCATGGTGGTCTCCTTCAGTTGTCGTTAGTTCGATCATCGCTTCAGTCTGTATTCGTACGGGCGCAGTCTGATGAAGTTTCGGTGAAGATCCGTGAGTTGTTTGGCTCGCCGATCGCGACTACTTGAGGTAGTTGAAGGTGGTCATCATTCCGGACTCCGC
>JAKPAQ010000400.1 GCA_029779385.1 Actinomycetes bacterium
GCCGATGCCGTAGCCGACCGCGTGCAGCGTTTGCGCACCGATCACGATCGCCGGCAGTGCGTAGTTGTATTCGGCCGGATCCCAGCCGCCCAGACTCGTGCCGCGGAACATGCCCAGCAACTTCGCCGGGTCGATGCCCCGACACCAAGACACCGCGTGTTCTCGGTAGGACGGGAAGACGAAGTCGGCCGTCTGCAACGCTCGGCCGCTGCCGATTTGGGCGGCCTCCTGGCCGAGCATCGGCGGCCACAAGCCAAGTTCGCCGTGGCGTTGCAGAGCAAACGATTCGGTATCTATTCGGCGTGCCAACACCAAGTCGCGGTGGAATCCGCGCAGGTCATCAAGGGTGAAGTCGTGCTCGCCGACGATCCGACCGTCGGGTGCGAGCACCTGTGCAATGGGTAGGCCCATGCCTGCCTCCTGTGCCGGAGGCGGGATCACCGCCTCGGTGACGCGATCGCTGGCTCGGGGTGTTGAGCCGACTCGATCGCCGATGTGACGGGCATCACATCTACCCTGAGGGTATCAGGGTTTGAAAGTGGTCGCGGCCGCCAAGAAGGCGTCGTTCACGGACGGAGTGCCGATTGAAACTCGCACGCCCTCGGCAAAGCCGCGAACCGCCACCGGGGCTAGGTGCGCGCCGAACTCGGCAGACCTGCCAGGCAATTCGAGCCAAACGAAATTTCCTTGCGTCGTCGGTAGCGAAAAGCCAAGTTCGCGCAGCCTAGTCGCGACCCGTTCGCGTTCGGCCACGAGCAAATCGACCCGTTCACCCAGTTCGGTTTCGGCCGCCAACGAGGCGACGGCCGCCGCTTGGGCAATGTCACTGACCCCAAAAGTCGGCAGCACCTTGTTGATTGCTTCGACGATCGGCGCCGGGCCCATCGCATAGCCAACTCGCAACCCCGCTAGGCCGTACGCCTTCGAGAAGGTGCGCAGCACTACCAAGTTCTCGTGCCTGGCCAAGGTGGCCAATCCAGTCACGGCCGAGTCGTCACGAACGAACTCGGCATAAGCCTCATCAAGCACCACGAGCACATCAGTGCGAACCTGCGCCATGAACTCTTCGAATTCAGCCGCGCCAACGACAGTGCCGGTGGGGTTGTTCGGCGAGCAGACCAGCACCACTTTCGTCTGCTCGGTGATCGCCGAAGCCATCGCCGACAAATCGTGTCGACCGTCGGCCGTCAGCGGAACCTGAACTGATCGCGCCCCGGTCAGCTCCACCGCGATCGGATAGGCCTCAAACGATCGCCAGGCATAGACAACCTCATCACCGGCTGCACACCACGCGTTGAGCAGGGCATAGAGCACGGCAACCGAACCGGTGCCAAAACACAACTGATCAGCCGCCAGCCTTAGTCGGTTGGCCAAAAGTTCGCGAAGTTGGCTAGTCGCCGGGTCCGGATAGCGGTTCACATGGCCAAGGGCCGCAGTCGCACTTTCGAGGACACCGGGCAGCGGCCCGAACGGGTTCTCGTTGCTCGAAAGCTTCAGGCTTTCCTCGGTCGACCGGGCGCCCGCCCGATACGCCGCAATCGATTCGACGGCCGGCCTCGGCTGCGGAAAACTCATGTACCGAGACTAGGGCCGATCGGCCTGCAAGAATCATCCGGTGAACCCAAAAACGGCGCGCGGAGCCCTGCTGCTGGTTACCAGCGCCGCGTTGCTGTTCGGCGTCAACGCGGGAGTTTCGCGAATCGTGATCGAGGCGGGACTGCCAATCCCAACCTTCACTACCGTACGAGTCACCGGCGCGTTCTTGGCGTTTGCGCTGATCGCGGCGACCGTCGACCGAACCGCGTTCAAAGTCCCGCTGGGACGCGACCTAGTTTTGGTCATTGCGCTCGGCGTGGTCGGCGTCGCGTTCTTGCAGTGGACGTACAACTTCGCCATCGTGCGACTGCCGATCGGCATTGCGCTACTGCTGGAGTACCTGGCACCAGTCCTGGTGGTGATTTGGGTTCGGTTTTTCCGCCGCGAAGCCGTCCACCCGAGAGTGTGGCCGGCAATCGGCCTGGCGCTAATCGGCCTGGCCATGGTCGGGCAGGTGTGGGCCGGGCTAACGATCGATGGGGTTGGCCTGGTCGTGGCGCTTATCTCAGCGGTGTGCTTTGCCTCGTACTTTTTGATCGGCGAGGAACTAACCACCTCAGCCGCGCCGCTGACCCCGTTGCGCACAGTACTTTGGTCCTTCGGCGTCGCCACGATCACGATGAACGTGCTCGGCGGTTGGACTGACGTCGCCCAACTCGCCAGCTCGGCCTCGATGCTCGGCCGGCTGGCCGAGTTCACCATCCCGGCTTGGTCGGCGATGGCCTGGGTGATCCTGCTGGGCACAGTCACGCCGTTCTTCCTATACCTGGCAGCTTTGCGGACGTTGTCGAGCGCAAAAGCTTCGGTGACCGCAATGCTCGAACCGGTCGTCGCGGTCGGGATCGGCTGGCTGTGGTTCTACGAGGCGATGACTCCGATCCAGTTGGCCGGTGTCGCCGCGGTAGTTGCCGGAATCATCGTGGCGCAGACCGCCCGCGTTACCCAGCCAGACGAGCTTCCCCCAGCCGTCTAGGCTGACAGCCATGGAACGTTTCGGGTTCATGTGGTTCGTCAGCAGCATCGCGCTCGCCTTCGCCTCACTAATTCTGGGTAGCAATATGTCGATCGGGGACGACAGCGAATCGACGGCAAGTCAGATTTTGACGTTGGCGCTCGTCGGTCTGGTTTTCACCTTGGTGCACGAGTTCATCGGCGATATCGTCAAGTTTTTTTCGCTGCCGTTCATCGTGCTGACTCTTGGCCTCCTGCTCGTGGTGATCAACGCGCTCCTACTGCTGTTCACCGAATGGTTAACCTCGCTTTTCGGCATCGAGTTCTTCGTAGACGGATTCTGGTGGGCATTCCTTGCCGCGATCGTCATCTCGATCGGCCAGTCAATCGTTTCGGCAATCATTCGCCAAGCCTGAGTAGCCATGACCCGGATCGCAATGGTGTGCCTAGGCAATATTTGCCGTTCCCCGATGGCGGACGTCGTCTTGTCCCATCGGCTCGCCCAAGCAGGTCTTACCGAATTCACCGTGACCAGCGCCGGCACTGGCGACTGGCATGTTGGCGAACCGATGGACACTCGCGCAGCGCAAACATTGGCCTCGGCCGGCTACGACCCCAGCAGGCACCGGGCGCAAAATTTCGACTCAACCTGGTTCGCTGCCAACGAATTGATCCTCACCATGGATTTGGCGAACCGCACGGACGTCTTGTCCCTTGCCCAGAGTGAAGCCGACCGCGCAAAGGTTCGCCCGTATCGTGCGTTCGACCCGTTAGCCGAATCGCCGGATGCCGAAGTGCCCGACCCTTGGTACGGCGAGCTAGATGGATACGTACTGGTTCTGGACATCGTCGAACGGACGACTGACGAACTTATTCGATTCCTGCAACGCTAAGAATCGCCTACCTCAACACGCGCTTTCGCCGACTCCGGTAAGTTTCGGGCCATGGCACGCATGACCGGAACCGCAGCGATGGCAGAAGCTTTACTCGATGTCGCTGTGGTCTCAACGACGCCGGTCGCCGGCGGGAACATCTGCACGACCACTCGCCTGCGGCTTACCGACGGCCGAAGCGCGGTGATCAAGACGCGGCCGAATCGCCCAACGGGCTTCTTTGAGACCGAGGCCAACGGTCTAGACCAGCTGCGCGCAGCCGGCGGCGTACCCGTGCCGAACGTACTGGCCGTCAACGCCGAGTGCATCGTCTTGGACTGGATCGAGCCAAGCAAGCCCACCGCCGAACTAGCCGAACAGTTCGGGCGGTCACTGGCGAAAACTCACTCGGTGACGCCAGCGAGTTTCGGGGCCGAACAAGATGGCTTCATCGGGTTGGCCCCGTTGCCGAACCGCCCACTGCCAACGTGGGAGGAGTTCTATGCCAGCCGGCGAGTGATGCCCTATCTACGCGCTGCTGTCGACCGAGGCGCCTTGACCGTAGAACAGGCAGCCATCATCGAACGAGCGATGAAACAGATCCATTCCTTTTCCGGTGATAGCGAACCGCCGGCACTGCTGCACGGTGACCTTTGGTCCGGAAACATGGTCTGGGGTGCTGAGCAGATCCACCTGATCGACCCTGCCGTTCACGGTGGACACCGCGAAACTGATCTGGCGATGTTGGCACTTTTCGGCACCCCTCAGCTGCAGAAGATCCTGGACGCCTACAACGAAGTCTCGCCGCTGCAAGAAGGCTGGACT
>JAKPAQ010000299.1 GCA_029779385.1 Actinomycetes bacterium
GCTCGCGGGCGGACTCTGAGTCCTCCACACCGGCAAGCATTCGCGCCACCTCTTCGACTCTTGAATCGTCTTGGAGTTTCACGACGCTACTTCGAGTGACCGAACCATCGTCGGATTTACTGACCACAAAATGCGAATCCGCGAAAGCCGCCACCTGCGGCAGGTGGGTTACCGCGATCACCTGCGCATGCTTGGCCAGTCGAGCCAATCGGCGTCCCACCTCGACCGCTGTTCGACCACCGATACCGGCGTCGACTTCGTCAAAGACCAAGGTCGGCACCAAGTCTCGTCCGGCTAGAACAACTTCGATAGCCAACATGAGTCGTGAAAGTTCGCCGCCGCTGGCCGCCCGAGCGAGCGGACGTGGTTCGGCGCCGCTGTTGGCTGCGAACCAGATCTCAACTTCGTCGGCTCCAAAAGGTCCCAGCTCGCCCGCGGTGACCCTTACTTCAAGCCTGGCCGAAGGCATGGTCAGTTCAGCAAGTTCAACACTCACCTCGGCAACGAAGCGTTCGGCCGCCTGCTGGCGTTCCTTTGTCAGTTGGGCGGCTAGGTCGATGACCCGCAAATCAACCGCTTGTAGCTCTTGCTCAAGTTCGGCAACGGTCGAGTCGTCAAAATCTAGTTCGGCGATTTCTAGGCGAGCGTTGGCGGCCCAATCCAATACATCAGCCAGCGTCGGCCCAAAGCGACGCTTCAGCGCCGCTAGGTCCGAGCGCCGGTCACCAATTGCAGCCAACTTGTTTGGATCTAAATCAACTCTTGCGGCGTAACTGGAGAGCTCTGAGGCGACGTCGGAAAGCTCTATCGCCGCCTGCTCAAGGCGATCAGTAAGCTGGTCCAAGGCGGCGTCGTGCCCGCCGGCGCGTTCAAGAATGGTCCTTGCCGTCGCCAGCGCAGAAACCGCCGAGTTGTCGTCGTCGCTGAGCGCTGCGGCAGCGTTGGTGGCGGCTAGAAGCAACCCTTCGGCGTGGGCTAACCGGTCCTCCTGCTCTGCTAACGCCTCATCTTCACCCGGGACCGGCTCCACCTCATCGATCTCGGCCAGTCCGTGACGCAACAGATCAAGGCGTTGCAGACGCTGGGCCGAGTTGTTTTGAAGGTCTTCGATCCGGGTGCGCAATTGGCGCGCCTGGGCGTATTGCGGCCGATACTTGCTGAGTAGGTCCTCAACGGGCGTGGCGGCAAACCGATCCAACGCTAACCGTTGTTCCTGCGGCCGAACGAGCCTTTGCTGATCGGACTGACCGTGCACTGCCACCAGTTCATCGGCGATTCGGGCCAGCAAGGCCGCCGGCACGGTGGCTCCGCCAGCGACAGCGCGAGTTCGCCCTTGTGCCGTCAAGATCCGGGCGACAACGAGTTCGTCATCAACCTCTCCCCCAGCGTCTTTTACTATCTCGGCTATTTGCGATGGAACCGAGAGTGAGGCCTCGATACGAGCGCGGTCGGCCCCACGGCGGACCAGACCAAGGTCAGCACGTTCACCGCGCAGTAGCCCAAGCGCAGTGACAACCATTGTCTTACCTGCGCCGGTTTCGCCGGTTATTACGGTGAAACCCGAGCCAAGCTCAAGTTCGGCTTCTTCGATTACGCCCAGGGACTCAAGTCGAAGGCTGTTCCACATCAGCGGCGCTCCTGCGCGCTCGCACCTCGCCAGCCAGAAACCGGCAGTTCAAACTTCCGAACTAGTCGATCGGCGAAGGATGCCGGATGGATCCGAGCCAGTTTCACGGTCTCTGCACCCCGGCGAACCTCTACTCGGGCACCTACTGGCAAGTCGGCCGCCCGGCGGCCGTCGCACCAAAGTACGCCGGTGCTGGATTGACCAACCACCTCGACTGCGAGCGTGGATTCAGGCGAAACGACCATTGGCTGGGCAAACAACGCGTGAGCACTGATTGGCACCATCAGCAGGGCCGAAACCTCGGGCCAAACCACCGGCCCGCCAGCGCTGAAGTTATAGGCAGTTGACCCAGTTGGAGTCGCACAAACTACGCCGTCGCACCCCATTCGAGAAACCGGTCTGCCATCGATCTCGACAACAACTTCCAGCATCCGTTCCCTAGACGCCTTCTCAACTGATGCTTCGTTTAGCGCCCAGTTGGTGGCAACAACTTCGCCGTTGGTAATCACCGAGACGTCAACGGTTAGGCGTTCTTCAACCTTGAGGCCACCGACAATGACCGACTTGGCGACGTCGGCCAAATCCTCCTCATCGGCTTCGGCAAGAAAGCCCACATGTCCGAGGTTCACTCCCAAAACGGGTGTTCCGGTTCCACGACAAAGTTCGGCTGCGCGCAGGATCGTTCCGTCGCCGCCGAACACGACAGCAAGTTCACAATCGTTGGCCACTCCCACTTCGCCGGCGACGATCACCAAATCGCGCGCCCCGGCCGCTTCAAGTGCGGCTGCTTCGGAGTCAAGCACGCGAACTTCGATTCCCGCGCCCTGAAGCGCCTGCGCGAATCCGGCCGCAATTGCAGGTGCGCCTTCGCGGGCAATATGCACCGCTAATAGAACCCTTCTCACGGCTTACCTCCTAGAGTCAGATCTTCGGTGCCGATCGCTGTGGTCTTCAGCGGTCCGATTGCGACCGCCTCATGTGCTTGCTCAAGCGACGGTTCAGGGGCATCGGTCCTCAACCAGCAAAAGTACTCCACGTTTCCGGCAGGGCCGGGCAACGGACTTGGCGCGAGCGCCTTGGTGCCCCAGCCTGCAGACCAGGCCGCCTGCGCGACTTGATGAACTGCCCAAGCGTGAAGTTCCGGGTCGCGCACGACGCCATTCTTGCCAAGGTTGTCCTTGCCGACTTCGAACTGCGGCTTGACCATCAGGACCATGTCGCCGCCGGGGTCGCAAACTGAGGCAAGTGCACCGACCACCAGGGTCAACGAGATGAATGACAGATCAGACACCACAAGGTTCACCGCACCGCCGATAAGTTCGGAGTCGATCGACCGAATGTTTGTCCGGTCGAAAACATGAACCCGCTGATCGCTTTGCAACGCCCAGACCAATTGTCCGTAGCCAACGTCGACCGCGACGACTTCGTCGACTCCGCGGCGCAACAGCACGTCGGTGAAGCCTCCGGTTGAGGCGCCCGCGTCTAAGGCCCGGCGACCAGCAACGCTCAGCCCGAGCGGCTCGAAAACTTCAAGAGCGCCAAGTAATTTGTAGGCGCCGCGAGAGGCCCAGTTCGGGTCGTCGTTGTCACGCACCAACACCGGTTGATCTGTTGTCAACTGCGTCGCTGCCTTGCTGGCAACTTGACCAGAGACGAGCACCTGCCCGCTGGCAATCAGACTCGCGGCATGGTCACGCGAACGGGCGAGGCCACGGCGAACTAGTTCGGCATCAAGGCGGACTCGGCGGCTCATCGGCTCACTGGTCTACGCCCGGGCGAGCCGAAAGCCGGTCGCGCAGCAACCGGTCGATCGACTCGTAAACGCTTGGGTGCTCGGCGACCTCGACTTGCTCGAGACTGGTAAGCAAATCCGAAACTTGCGACGTAATCGACTCGGGAACCGAGGTTTCAGCGCCAGTGGGCGTATCAGTCATAAGTCGATTCTCGCATCGAGTTGTAGTGGTTCGTTTGTTTCGTCCACAAACTGCCAACCCAGTGTCACCAGAGCCCGCAAAGACTGCGTCGAATCTTTGCCTGCCTGGCTCACGTGAAGCGTGTTGCCTTCAATTTGGGCAATAGCTGTCCCGCAGCGACTTTTGTTCGCTTCGACAGTCACCGGCAGGTGAACGTGCTGCAATCCGGCTAGGTCAGCCGAAATGAACGTGGGACGTTCCACAGTGGACGCAGTAAGCAGGTCGGAAAGAGAGTTGACACCGGTAAGCACCATCAACGAGTCGAGCGAAGCCTGATTCGCACCTCGGATATCGGTATCTAATCTGTCACCAACCATCAATGGCGCCTCAACGCCGAACCTTGACTTCGCCGCATCGAAAAGCGGCGCAAACGGCTTACCTGCCACAACAGGAGTTGCGCCGGTAGCGGTGGCAACCGCCTGCACTAGGGAACCATTTCCGGGCGCAATTCCCGCATCGGTTGGGATAGTTAGGTCTAGATTGCTGACATACCAAGGCATACCTGATTGAACGGCATACGACACTTCGGCCAGGTCACGCCAACCAAGGTCAGGAGAGTACCCCTGAGCCACAGCAAGACTCGATTCACGCTGCGACACCGGTTCTAGTCCAACGTCTCGAACAGCCGCACGAAGGCCCTCACCGCCGACTACGAACACGGGGCTTCCAGGAGGAAGGTCGCTCGCAATAACCCCGGCAATTGCTTGAGCCGAAGTAACTACGGCGTCAGCGGTCGTAGCAATGCCTAATGACTTCAGGTGTTCAGCGATTGCCTGGGGCGTTCGATTGGCATTGTTCGTCAGGAACCCGAACGCTCCGGCCGAAATGGCGCCGATCGCCGCTACTGCGCCGTTGACCGGCGCTCTCCCGCGATAGACGACGCCGTCGAGGTCGAAGAAGATCGCTTCAAACGCGCCCGCTAGGGGCACATCGCTCGACTTCAACACAGTGGACATGGAGTGAGACTATCGCTGAGCCGAACCGCCAAACGCTCCTGGGAAAATTCTAGAAGTGCCCTTGCCGGTCGAAAGCAACTGAACTAAGTCAGCCTTCCAACTCAGCAAGGCGTTGCAGGACGTCAGTGGCTTCATGGGCATCAGTGCCAGCCACCCGATGGAACCAAGTGATGGCCTCGGCTTTGCGCCCCGCGGCCAACAACGTATCGGCGTACGCATAGCGCAAACGAGTGACCCAATCAGCGCGGCCCTTCGTATTTAGCGGCTCGGTTTCGAGGATCTGCAGGGCAGCGTCCACTTGACCCAAATCGCGACGCGCTCCGGCCACCACGATCGAAAGTTCGACATTTCCTGCCTCATCGAGCGCGGCCCTGATTTCGGGTCGATCAAATTCTAAAGCTTTCTCGGGGCGCTTGAGCGCCCGCTCTGCGTCAGCCATCATCGGCGCGTAAATCTGGCGGCCAGTCATCCGCTTTGCCGCCCTAAACTCGCTGAGCGATTCGGCCCAATTCCCGCAGGCGTATGCCGTTTCACCGGTCGCTTCGCGCACGAGGCCCACCCGCATTGCCCGCGCCCGCGCGGCAAGCGCATGCTTATGCGCCAGTTCGGGGTCTTCATGCAGCAAACTGCCGGCCATCACGAGGTGGCGAGCAACCTTTTCGGCCAGTTTCTCGGGCAATCCCTGAAGTTCTTGGCGGGCGAATTTGTCCAAATCTTTGGCACCGATGTCGTCTGGGATCGGCGGTCCGTCGTAAACCTTTTGGTCGGCAGTGCGTTCAGGCTCTTGTGGGCGTCCAGGCCTGCCGGATCCGGTGGGACGGCCACCTCGACGCGGATCGCCTCCGCTACGACGCGAATCGTCTGAACCACGCCGCGGTGCTGAACCGCTCCGCTCAGAACGACCGCGCGAACTGCTTGGGCCGCCAGACTTCCCGCCGCGACCGCCCTTGGGGTCGCGCCCATTGGGCTTGGAGTTGCGCTGATCTGCCACGATAAATCCTTATGCAATTGCAGGTGAAATGCAGCGAG
>JAKPAQ010000302.1 GCA_029779385.1 Actinomycetes bacterium
CCTTCACATCGTCCACGACGGACCTGACGGCGAGCCTGAATGGTTCGACCTCTAGCGATCCAGACGGCACGATCGCTTCGTACGAGTGGGACTTCGGTGACGGAACCACCGGCAGCGGTGCAACAATCGATCACGGCTACGCCGCTGCTGGCACGTACGACGTCAAGCTGACCGTTACCGATAACCGGGGCGCAACCGCAGAGGTCACGCATTCGGTCAAGGTGATTGCGCCGAGCCCGGCACTTGTCATGGACGACTTCGATCGCATCCTCGCCAACGGCTGGGGTACCTCGATCAAGGGTGGTGCATGGACTGGTACCGGTACCGCAAGCAACTTCGCTGTAGCTGGTGGCGTCGGGTCGATGACCGTTCCGCTGGGGGCGACACGTACGCAGTCCCTCAACTCGGTGAACGCAACGTCAACCGACACGACCGTTGACGTGGCGCTGAACCGCCCCGACGCAGGTAGCACCTACGTCTCAGTGATTGGCCGTCGCGTCAACGCGACGGACGATTACCGAGTCAAGCTGCGGGTCTTCGCAAACGGTGACGTCAACGCCACCTTGGTGAAGAACGTCGGCGGTGTGGAGACCACGCTGTCCGGTGGTCGCGTGACTGGGCTGGTCTACTCGTCCAACGACGTGTTGCGAGTTCGCCTTCAGGTTTCCGGCACGGGAACGACGGCACTCAAGACCAAGGTGTGGCGTGCAACTGACGCTGAGCCGGCCGCCTGGAACTCGCAGGCGTCTGACACCACCGCTGGTCTGCAGGTTGCCGGCGGACTCGGCCTCCAGAGCTACACCTCAAGCACGGTCGGTAATACCCCGGCAGTTGTCAAATTCGACAACTTGACCGTGTTCCCCGTTGCGGGCTAGGCGCTAACCCCGCCCTAGCGCGGTGCGATGCAGGCATTCGAACAAGTTCGGGCCAGCATCGCACCAACCGCATTGCGTCAGCGGCGCGGCGTTGCAACAGTAGTTGCGACGCCGCAGCCGCGACGGAGGCCAAGAGTCCTCCACCTCCCCCGACGAGAGGAA
>JAKPAQ010000311.1 GCA_029779385.1 Actinomycetes bacterium
TCGAAAGTCAGCTCACCGGTATCGGTGTCGAGATTCTCGCTTCGCCTACGTGGACTGGTTTTCGCTTCTAACGCGGACCGCAGGATGTCGGCGGTCAACGCGTCCAAAGTGAACCCGCCTTTGACCATCCCAGCCTCATCAGGGCGAGTCATCCAAAACTCGTTCGACTGGACTGCCGCTTCTTCTTGGCGAACCAGATTCTGGTTTTCGATCCGGTCGGCGCGTTCTCGGTCAACGACCTCAACGGCACGCCTGGCTTTGTGTTGGAGTTGTTCGAGCAGCATGCCTGGCGCGGCCTCAGCTAGATCGGTTTCGACCGCGGACCGTTCGGCCGCAGACAAATCAATCGGCAGGTCGTCGAGGGCTTTGGCGACCACGGCAGCCTTGTCGGTACTCATCCCAGGTTTCGACAACTGTTCAGCCAGCACTGGCGAATCGTCGAGTTGCGCAGCTAGTTTCAGATGCTTCGCCGCACCCCGCCGCGAAAGCCCAGCCTCCGCAGCCACCAGCGACGCCATCGACCCGGCCCCAGCAGTCTTGTGTGCATCATTACGAGCGGCAGCAGAAGTCAACGCGAACTGCAGCCGCTGCGCCCGACTAATAATCGACTGCACCGTCTTGGACGCCGAAACCAACTCCGCCGCCCCAAGCGAGTCAAGGTCAACCGCGAGCGCCGCATCAAACACGCCAATCCCGCCGCTGAGGTGCTCGATCGCCGTTGCCATACCCCAAACATAGTCGAACAAGTGTTCGAGGTCAATAGGTTATTCACACAGTTTTAGCCAATTTTCACCAAGGCATGGAATAGGACTCGTTAGCGCCCAAACTCCAAACTCAACGGGGACTGCTAGAGCGACTCTGCCCGGAGCGACCCTGGCCCGAACGTCCCTGGCCCGACGGACGCCGGCTGCGCTGCGACTTGTTCGCGCCACCATTTCGCCCGCCACCATTTCGGGGACCGCCACCTCGAGGGCCGCCGTTTCGGCCGCCACCGGACTTGGACTTCGCGCCACCGCCCGAAGTCGGCAACTCAGGAGCCTCGGTGCCCGCCGTCGACAACGCCTCAACCGTCATCGGCGAAGGCGCCGACGCAGCCTGGTGGTGCCTGGCCGAAACGCCAGCCTTGCGCTGCAGCGTCATCACGTCGCGCAGCGCGTCAGGCGTAGTCATCGTCACGACTGAACCGGACTCTCCGGCGCGAGCCGTTCGACCCGACCGGTGCAAGTACGCCTTGTGCTCTGCTGGCGCATCGTAGTGAACGACTAGCCCGATGCCGTCAACGTGAATGCCGCGAGCAGCAACGTCAGTCGCCACGATTACTGCCGCATCTCCACGAGCAAACTGAGCGAGGTTGCGTTCACGGTGACGCTGCGAAAGGTCGCCGTGCATGTCGACCGCGGTCAAGCCCTTTTGGGTCAACTGCTTGGCCAACCGGGTCGCGCCTCGGCGGGTCCGGGTGAACACGATGCTGCGGGGGTTGGCGCGCAAAAGGTCATAGGCCGTCTTGGTCTTTTCGGTCGCCGCAGTGACGAGGACGTGGTGTTCCATCGTCTCGACCTGGTCGTCGACTTGATCGATCT